>NZ_FYAJ01000015.1:0-76029 GCF_900185625.1 Photobacterium andalusiense | reverse complement strand
TTGCTTGGCGACCATAGCGTTATGGACCCACCTGATCCCATGCCGAACTCAGTAGTGAAACGTAATAGCGCCGATGGTAGTGTGGGGTCTCCCCATGTGAGAGTAGGACATCGCCAGGCTTTAAATTGCTTAAATGCTGAATAGACACTGCGGAGTGGTAGTTCAGTTGGTTAGAATACCGGCCTGTCACGCCGGGGGTCGCGGGTTCGAGTCCCGTCCACTCCGCCATTTATTTAAGACATAGTTAAGTCTTTAAAATAACTACAGGGGTGTAGCTCCAACTGGCAGAGCAGCGGATTCCAAATCCGCGTGTTGGGAGTTCGAATCTCTCCACCCCTGCCATCTTCAAGAAAGCCTCGACAGTAATGTCGGGGCTTTTTTACATCTGTATTCTTATGGATATTGGGTGTAGCTCCAATTGGCAGAGTAGCGGATTCGCCATACCGAAAATCAGCGCGTGTTGTAAAGTTTGAATATCGCAACCCCTGCCATCTTCAAGAAAGCCTCGACAGTAATGTCGGGGCTTTTTTACGTCTGTATTCTTATGGATATTGGGTGTAGCTCCAATTGGCAGAGTAGCGGATTCGCCTTACCGAAAATCAGCGCGTGTTGTGAAGTTTGAATATCGTAACCCCTGCCATCTTCAAGAAAGCCTCGACAGTAATGTGAGGATTTTTTACGTCTGTATTCTTATGGATATTGGGTGTAGCTCCAATTGGCAGAGTAGCAGATTCGCCATACCGAAAATCAGCGCGTGTTGTAAAGTTTGAATATCGTAACCCCTGCCATATTAAGGAAGGCTTATATCGAAAGATATGAGCCTTTTTGCTATCTATAATTTATGCTTGTTGCGTTAATTGGCACAGCAGCGGATTCGCCTTACCAAAAATCAGCGCGTGTTGTGAAGTTTGAATATCGTAACCCCTGGCATATTAAATAAGGCTTATATCGAAAGATATGAGCCTTTTTGCTATCTGTAATTTATGCTTGTTGCGTTAATTGGCATAGCAGTGGATTCGCCTTACCGAAAATCAGCGCGTGTTGTGACGTTCAAATATCGTAACCCCTGCCATCTTCAACAAAGCTTCGACAGCAATGTGAGGATTTTTTATGCTGTATTCTTATGAATGATCGAGTGGGTGCAAGAGGTGAATAGACGTAGTTAGAGAGAGAAATAATGAATAGTGATGATCTCATTCATGGATACTAAGCTTGTTAGACTATGAGTGCTTTATAGCGTCATTGATAGATAAATAATAGAAGAAACAATGACAAAGCAATAAACGTTTCTTTGATGGCTAGAAGACTAGTTGCAGTGTTGACACTTTATTTGCAATAAAAAGCTCTTGAATAGAGGGCGAAAGTGGTAATGTAGTGAGGTAAATAGTCAATTTCTTGGAGTTTTTATGCCACATCTTCGCTTTCGTGCTGTTGCCTTTGATACAGTAAAACAGCTATCAACTAAGTTGGTTGATGATTTACAACCGTTGATGGATTGTCCTCGTGAGGATTTTACTATTGAACATATTCCAGCATCATTTATTTTTGATGGCGAAGTCTCTGATGCTTATCCTTTTGTTGAGGTATTTTGGTTTGATCGGGGCCAGAATACGCAGGATCTTGTTGCTAAAGCGATTACTAATATCGTCAGAGAGGCTGTTGAAGATCCGCAGCAAGATGTCGCTGTTATTTTTACTGCGCTGAAACCGTTAGCTTATTATGATAATGGTAACCACTACTAAATCCTCTTTCATGCTTACATTGATGTTGTTATTTCTAATTTTACGATGATATCAGCCCATTACTATGATGGGCTGAATTGTCGATGCAGGCTTGTATTATGGCGCGTAGAACAAAAACAAAAGTGGTTGCTGGCTTAGGTGTTGTCGCTGGTGCATTGGGGCTAGGAGCATTTAATTCTTCATTTGATGTCTCAGTGCAGCCTGAAATTACTAATGAGGTATTTGCTCCTCATTTTAGTTATCACTGTATTGAAAGTGAAATTGCACCACCGCTTGATAATCATGGCCAATTAACCGTCGCGGTATGGAATATTTATAAGCAGCAACGACCTAATTGGCGTTCAGCGTTAGCATCATTTACTCAAAAAAGTGATTTAGTATTATTACAAGAAGCGAGTTTAAATACTGAATTACAAACCTATTTGAATGATAGCCAATGGCAAGTAAGAATGGCGAATGCATTTCGATTTCTTGATACGCCAGCAGGGGTTATGAATCTATCGCGAGTATCATCACGTCAGACGTGTGCTTATCTTGCGATGGAGCCATGGTTAAGGCTACCTAAATCGGCTTTACTGTCACAATTTGCATTGTCAAATGGACAAACTCTCGCTGTGGTTAATTTACATGGTGTCAATTTTGCAATTGGTTTAAATGAATATAAACAACAATTAGATAGTTTAAAGGCAGTGTTAGAGCAGCATCAGGGGCCGATTATATTAGCGGGTGACTTTAATACATGGCGTAAAGCACGTATTAAAGTGGTGCGAGCTTTTGCCCATTCGTTAGGATTAAAAGAAGTGCACTATCATAATGATCAACGAGTGCGAGTGCTTGGTAAACCGCTAGATCACCTTTATTATCGTGATTTACGTTTAGTAACGGCAGAAGCACCTAAAACAGATGCTTCTGATCATAATCCATTATTAGCGACGTTTAAGTTAGTATCACCGACTGTACATTAGGCTGAAATAATTAATAGTGGCCATACAATTATGGTTAAGACCCACGGTAGTATGGCTACAATAATAGCTCTAGCACGATCGAGATCTGTCCATGCACTAACTGCTGCATAGGTTAGAGCGATGTACCACGGTGCTAATAGTGGCATTGTAGTCGCAATTGCTGCCCAGCGATTATTCATTGGTAATTTTAATAAGCCATTAAAACTGTTTAAATCGGCCGCATTAGGCAGAATATTATTGTGGTTAAAAACAATATTAATGTAACTTGCAATGTCACCAATAAAAGATGGCAGCATAATAAAGCAAGTAGCAGCAAGCCATTTACCATAGCTATGTTGATGCTGACTGCTTTTCGTCGCTAACTTTAACCATAAAGCTAATACAAAAATTACCACTGTGCGGCCAGTTATATCGCTAAAGACCTCACCAGCAAGTAGCACTTCTCGTGTTAGCCATGATTGTTGTACATTTTCGCCAATATTACCAAGTTGAACTTGAATTGCTTGTTGCAACCATGGCATATCGACATGATTAAAGTAGCTTCCCCATAAAATAAATGACCCAAAAACAACCATTAAATACGGTAAAATTGCCCACTTAGGACGCTCATAAATTGCAGCAAAGCATTCTATTGGTGAACGAAACAAGTCAATAATGGCGATGACTGGGTTTTTTGATGGCGTCATGCTTTAACCTTACTACTTATAATTAATTTTAGCTGTTGGCCTTGCTTAATATATTTACGGTTACCCAGGTTATTCCATTTTTTAATCTCAGCAATAGAAACGTCATAGCGCTGTGCAATGGTACTTAAGCTATCACCACGGCGTATTTTGTAACTGATCGTTTTACGGCTCGCTGTGGTTTTTTTAATGCTCGCTGATGCTGATACTTTTAACCGTTGTCCTTTTTGCAGTACGGCATTTTTGCTAAGACGGTTAAGTTGTTTCAGTTTAGTAATACTGGTTTTATGCTTGCGAGCAATGCTCCATAAACTATCACCCGACTGCACCACATAATGCTGTGCTTCGACATTAAGCGCGACACGATGCTGACGGTTAACCAATGAAATTGGTGAGGTTGGAATGGTCAGTAATTGCCCAATGCGAATGTTAGTTGTCTTAAGTTTATTAACCCTTTGAATCGTTTTAATGCTGCTGTGATAACGTTTAGCAATTAACCCTAAACTTTCACCTGCTTTTACACGGTGATGATGAGTTACGATGCTTGCATTACGGTTCTGTGCTAATTCACGCTTAAAACGTTTAACAGTATTGATTGGCAGTAATAACTGATTAAGTCCATTGGGTGCAGTTACACCACGACGGTAAGCCGGGTTTAGATCTTTGAGTTCAGTTAAGCTAATGCCTGCAAATTTAGCTGCAATAGTCAGGTCCATTTGCACACCTGGTTTAACGATAGCTACAACAGGTTTATTGCTAATAGGTGGAATATGAAAACCATACTTTTTGGGGTGCATGATGATATCAGCAACGGCGTAAAGCTTAGGAACATAGCTACTGGTTTCGTTGGGTAAATCAAGTGCCCAATAATCAGTAGGCTTACCTGCAGCTTTGTTTTTACGAATAGCACTAAATACACGACCTTCGCCAGTATTATAAGCTGCTAATGCTTGTTGCCAGTTACCATCAAATTTCTTATTTAAATACTCAAGTAAATTAAGTGCCGCAGTCGTTGATTTAACTACGTCGCGACGACCGTCATACCAGCTATTTTGTTTTAAGCCAAAACGACGGCCAGTGTCGGGAATAATTTGCCATAAACCAGCAGCAGCCATACTTGAATAAGCATGAGGGTCAAATGAGCTTTCAACGATCGGTAATAATGCCAGCTCTAGCGGCATGCCACGCTTTTCGACTTGCTCTGTGATGTAATATAAAAAAGGCTGGGCGCGTTGAGCAATAATTTCAAGATTACGCGGGTTTTTTAGATACCAGTTACGGTAGTACTGGACGCGCTTATTATTTGGAATTTTGGTGGTGATCTGCATTGCGATGCGATCCCATACGTCCTGCTGCTGTTGCGGAGTCAGTTTTACTACTTCTGCTTGAGGCGGTTTAATAACCGGCGCTACGGGTACAACAGGCGTATTAGTTGGTTGCTCAACGACAGTGTTTTTTGAATTGGTATCGACCTGTGTTGTCTCTTTTGTCGTTTGACAACCTGCGATAACAAGCACACTTGCTAAAAGAATTTTGAATTTCATGATAGTCGTTTGTAGCCAAAATGGTTGGTGATGATACTTGCCCAACCACCTTGGTTACAAGGGGAGAAACGTTAAAATTCGTCTTTCCAACGTCGAAGTGCTGCAAATGTCTCAATATCTGAATTATCGTACGCTTTATCAGCAACTGAGCGTTTAATACTTGGCTGATCACAACGTAAAAAAGGATTAATAAGTTTTTCGTTACTGAGAGTTGTCGGTAGGGTACTTTGGCCGTTAGCACGTAGTCGGTTGACTTGATCGCGATAACGTTGCAAATGGGCATTATCTTGTTCAGCGACTAATGCGAAAGCAAGGTTACTCGCGGTGTATTCGTGAGCACAGTAAACTTTAGTTTCGTCAGGTAGTGAAGCCAATTTTTGTAATGAATTAAACATTTGTGCTGGTGTGCCTTCAAATATGCGACCACAACCTGCAGAGAATAATGTATCACCACAAAAAAGTTTTTCGTCGCCAACATAAGCGACATGACCAAGTGTGTGTCCTGGTACGCTAAGCACCATAAAACGTTCACCAAAGATATCGACTTGATCGCCATCTTCTACCGGACGTGTGATGCCTGGAATAGGTTCATCATTAGGTCCAACAACTTTGGTTGCAGGGAAACGACGTTTTAACTCACTAATGCCACCGACATGGTCATGATGATGGTGAGTGATCAAGATCGCATCTAGAATTAAATTGTCTTTTTCTATTGCCTCAAGAACCGGCGTGGCATCCCCTGGATCAACAACGACACAATGATTGTCTGGGTTTTGAATTAGCCAGATGTAATTGTCCTTAAATGCGGGTATGCTTTTAACAGTTAACATGAATTTTGTCTCCAGCCTTATCAGGTGTTGAGCAGTATCTTATGAAGCCAGCGCGTACAGTAACACACATTGAAGTCCCTTATACATGGTCGAATGTGATCAATGGTGAATGGGTAGCAGAATTATTACAAGCACGACTTGATGAGTGGTGTCCGAAATTGTTTGGCTATCATATGTTAAAGCTTGGTGGCTTAAGTGCAGAGCTGACCAGTAGCCATTGTAATATTCAGCATCAAATTAATGTCGATAAGTTTAGCTCTAAACGTAGTGTCGCTGCTGATGCAATGGCATTACCTTTTATTGAAAAATCTTTTGATGCGTGTTTGTTAATGCATCAATTAGACTATGCGACTGATCCTCACCGTTTATTACGAGAAATCGATAGAGTGATGGTTGATGATGGTTATTTGGTGTTAAGTGGTAATAATCCGTTAAGCCTATTAGGCTTACGAGGCTTATTACCATGGAATCGTCGCCAAGCGCCATGGACAGGAAGGATGTACCTGCCATTTAGAATTAATGATTGGCTACGATTACTTAATTATGAAGTGGTATACCAAGAAACGTTTGCAATAGTGCCTGCGACGCGCCATCTTGCTTGCGCAGCATGGCTTGAGCATGTTCTCTCAGAGCCATTATCTGCGGTGGGTAGTTTATATTTTATTGTTGCACGTAAACGTACCTGTCCATTAAAACTGATTAAGCCGACTTGGAAATTACGTCGTCAATTAGCACCTGTGCGAATTAACTGCTGTACTCAAGCTGAAAAAACAGTACCTAAAATTCCACCGCAGTCGTGATCCTAGATTCAGTTTGGCTGATAACCAGTATCTTGTTGAGTAGGATTTTCAGCTGCAGTACGCGCTAAAACATCACAGCGTTCATTTTCTGGATGACCAGCATGACCTTTAACCCAATGCCATTGGACTTGATGACGTTGTGTCTCTTGATCCAGTTGCTGCCATAAATCGGCATTTTTGACCGGTTTTTTATCTGCTGTTTGCCAACCTCTTTTTTTCCAATTATGAATCCACTGCGTAATTCCTTGACGCACATATTGGCTGTCGGTGGTAAGATCAACCTGACATGGTTGTTTTAAACTCGCGAGTCCCATAATGGCGGCAAGCAGTTCCATGCGATTATTGGTGGTTATAAAATAGCCACCACTGAGTTCTTTTTCGTGTTGTTTGTATCTTAGTACGGTGCCATAGCCGCCGGGACCGGGGTTACCTAAACACGATCCATCGGTGAAAATCTCTACCTGCTTCATCATTGTGGGGAGTTTTGCCTTAGATAAAAACTTAAGTCTGACACATTAACTACTATGAAAGCCACTAACACGAATCAACGTATTATTGTATTTGATACAGAAACAACAGGTATGAACATGACCGGCCCTCATTATGAAGGTCATGGTATTGTCGAAATTGGTGCGGTTGAGATCATCAATCGTAAGCTAACTGGTAATACGTTCCACGTTTATATCAAACCTGATCGCCCGATTGATCCTGAAGCGATTGCTGTCCACGGTATAACCGATGAATTTTTACGTGATAAGCCTGTATATGCTGATATTCACCAAGAATTTATTGATTTTATTGATGGTGCTGAACTTGTTGCCCATAACGCATCGTTTGATACCGGTTTTATGGATTATGAATTTCATAAAATGGGCGCATCAATTGCGAAAATAGAGGATATCTGTCAAGTCACCGATACTCTAGAAATGGCAAAAAGGCTATTTCCAGGTAAACGTAATAACCTTGATATTTTATGTTCACGTTATGGCATTGATAACTCTCATCGTACCCTTCACGGCGCATTACTCGATGCTGAGATTCTAGCTGACGTTTATTTAATGATGACGGGTGGTCAAACATCATTACGTTTAAGTAGCGGTAATGATGATTCGACAACAACAACCAGTATTCGTCGTTTAGCCACAGATCGAAAAGTATTAAAGGTTATTAATGCTACTGCCGATGAACTAACAGCACATCAAGATAGGCTTGATCTGATTGGTAAAAAGGCTGACGTTATTTGGCGTCTTTAGGGGGAATATGTTGCGGCGATTATGGGTACTTATTTTTTATGTACCGCTCTGTGCTTGGGCACAAACAGAGACCAGATTAACTTGGCTTGATAATCGTTTTCGCGTTGATCCTGAGATCGAACAAATTACATTTATTGTGGCGCGAGAACAGCCCAGTCAATCAGTGGTATTAGTCGCGCCCAATGGGCATAAATATTATGCCGATCGTCACTCTAAAGCGATGTCGTGGTATAGCGAGCAGGGGATGGACATTATTTCTATTGATCACCCAATGGCTGGACCTTGGCAAGCTTTAGGGAAAGTGTCGTCCAATAATGGCATTAAAATAGTGTCTAATATTGAGCTCGATGTTGATCCGTTGCCAGCGCAATTATATCAAACCGAAGTGTTGAAATTTAGAGCCCGCTTAACTCAAAATAAACAGCCGTTATTGTTACGTGATTTTTTAGATCGAGTGCAGCTGGAAGTTAGTTTTTATCCGGTTAACACTGATGTAGATGATGTTAGCGCGAAGGAGTCAGCTTCGATAGTGGTGGGAACATTTGCTGATAATGGTCAAGGATATGATGAGATTGGCGGTGATGGTATTTTTACTGTTGCGCTTAGTGTAGATGTTGTACCTGGAAAATATCGCGTCAAAATAGCATCCGTAAATGGTGTTTTTGAGCGAGCAGTTGAGCAAACAGTATTAGTTTACCCAAGCTTAATAACAACGACCTTTATTCAAAGTCATCAGCCGTTAGCCTCTCATGTTGTTAAAGTTACAGCGAATGATCAAGCTGTTGTTGGCTCATTAGCGGCCTATTTAAGGGTTAAACAACCCCAACATCAGCCGCAAATTATTCAAACCGGCGTTCAACCTCAACAATCACAATTAATCCTAAGATGGCCTAATAATCGTCAGGTTGGTAAGGCGTGGTGGGCTGGCTGGGCTTATGTTACCGATACGCTGACTCAGCGTGAATTGGTGTTTCGATTAGCCAAACAGCATTATACTCACGTTGCGCCTGTTACTGTAGATACTTCGTCAGCATTGACTAAACAACAGCGTGAACAACAATTAGCCGCAGAAAAGACTGAGCAGCTTCAACAACGGTTATTATGGTTAGGGGTGGCTAATCTTATCGTCATGATTAGTGTCATGGGATGGTTGCAGCTATGGCGACGTAAACGTGTGCCAAAACCGGATTTAGTTATTCCTAAATAAGCATTATAAAACAGGGAAGCATGATGCTTCCCTGTTGATTATTAGTATGTTGGATAAGTTAAGCTGCGCTATTTATTTGTGATGTTGTTTGGCGTGGATTAGCCGCTAATTGTTGTGGATCAAAGTCATCAACATTAATAGTGTATAGCCGTCCAGCCTCTGCTTGATGAAGTAATTCTGCTTCCTCTGTGGTGATAACTTCGAGCTCTAATCCTATTGTCGCTACTTTACCTAATTGCATGAAGGGTAATTGTTTCTTTGCTGCTTGGCAGACACGATCATAAATAGGCTCGGCTGCGAGAATATCACGTAGCGCGACTTCCATCATGCCGACGGTATTATTCGGTGTTGGTTCTAAAAATAAGCCACGACCAATGCGATCTCGTGTTGCTGATGGTGTTTGAATTAAACCTGCAAGTTGGTGATCAAGTTCATCGGCAGGTTTTCGACGCCGTAAACCCGTTGGTAATATCAGTAGTCGTAATCCGTACGCAATGGTTTTATTGGGAAAGTTAGCTAAAAAATCATCAATGGCGACTTCAGTTTGATAAAGGGCATCTTGTAGTCCCCAATGGATAAGGGCGATATCCTGCGATGGCTGACCGTCATCGGTATAACGTTTTAAGGTCGCTGAGGCTAAATATAATTGGCTTAGTACGTCACCGAGTCGCGCAGATAAACGTTCTTTACGTTTAAGTGAACCGCCAAGAGTAGCCATTGAAATATCAGCTAATAAAGCTAGATTAGCACTGTAGCGGTTCATTTGCTGATAGTAGCGTTGAGTCTCACCTTTATATGGCGCGAATGAGCCACGGCCATCAGTGAGTCCTAGCCACAAACTGCGGCTCATATTACTGATCACAAAGCCGATATGACTAAATAAAGCGCGATCAAATTGTTCAACAGCATGGTGGGGATCATCGTTGTAAGCAGCATTGATTTCCTCAAGGACATAAGGGTGACAACGAATAGCCCCTTGGCCAAAGATAATCATTGAACGCGTGAGAATATTTGCACCTTCAACGGTGACCGCGATAGGTGCTCCTTGATAGCCTCGAGCAAGAAAATTACGTGGCCCCATACAAATACCTTTACCGCCTGCGATATCCATCGCATCAATAATGCCGCGTTGGCTGCGATGGGTGCAGTGGTATTTTACAATGGCTGAGATAACCGCGGGTTTTTGGCCTAAATCAATGCCAGTAACAGTCAGTGTCGCTGCGGCATCAAGAACATAAGCATTGCCAACAATGCGCGCTAAAGGCTCTTCAATTCCCTCCATCTTACCTATCGGTAACTTAAACTGACGCCGAATACGAGCATAAGCACCGGTTGCTATTGCTGCATTTTTTAAGCCGCCAGTTGCGTTAGAGGGCAGGGTGATTCCACGCCCTACAGAGAGACACTCAACTAGCATTCGCCAGCCTTGACCAGCCATTGCTTGGCCGCCGATGATAAAATCGATAGGAACAAATATTTTGTCACCGCGAGTTGGACCATTTTGAAAGGGAATATTAAGTGGAAAGTGACGCCGACCAATCTCGACTCCATCAACATCGGTTGGAATCAAGGCGCAAGTGATACCAAGATCCTTGTTATCACCGAGTAAGTGGTCGGGATCGAAAAGCTTAAATGCTAATCCTAATACGGTAGCGACTGGCGCTAAAGTGATATAGCGTTTATTCCAAGTTAGCTCTATACCGAGTACTTCTTCGCCTTGCCATAAGCCTTGTTTAACGATACCAAAATCAGGAATTGAACCTGCATCTGATCCCGCTTCAGGACTGGTAAGCGCAAAACAAGGGATCTCTATTCCTGCGGCTAAACGAGGTAAATAATAATTTTTTTGGGCTTCGGTACCATAGTGTTGCAGTAATTCACCAGGACCTAAAGAATTTGGTACGCCGACAGTCGATGATAATACCGCAGAAACGCCGGTGAGTTTTTGTAACACTAATGATTGCGCATAAGCTGAAAACTCTAAGCCGCCATATTGTTTTTTGATGATCATCGCAAAGAATTTATGTTGCTTGAGTTGCTGCCACACTTCAGGAGGTAAATCAGCAAGATCGTGGGTGACTTGAAAGTCATTAACCATACGGCAAACATCATTGACAGGACCGTCTAAAAAAGCTTGCTCAGCTGCGGTGAGCGTTGGTGGCTGAATAGCATGTAACTTATTCCAATCAGGCTTGCCACTAAAAAGATCTGCCTCCCACCATACCGTACCGGCATCAATGGCTTCTTGTTCTGTTTGAGACATTTGGGGCATGACTTTTTTGAAACTATTGAGCGCATAGCTTGTGAGTAGTTTTTTACGGATGGGGGCTATATTTATGACTAATGCAATGATAGTAAAAATAAACCAACTCACGATGCCGATAATATCGAACAGAGTACCGATGACCAATAGTGCTGCGATCATCGCTGTAAAAATAGGACGTGATACACGGTGATAAGCGAGGATGATAACCATACAGATAAAGCTGACTAAGTATATAAATGTAGGCATAGCGATTCTCCGTAATCATATAGCAGCATTGTAAATAGCAGTAAAAATTTCATTGCAGTGTCGATTGAAACTTTTAGAGACAACATTGTGCTACGGTTGTGTAGAGCATAGCTGACAAATAAGGTAGGAGGTCTAACCACTACCTTTGTTTATTGTAAGTTAATTATTAAATTAATGTAAAATATTTTGTGTAAATATGTGGTACAGACGGTGATAGCAATATCAAGGTGCTGTTTTTACAGTGATTGATTTTAAATGGTTGCGAATTTTTAACTCACAATGCAATGTCGTTGATGTGTTACACGATAGGGTTGGTAGATTTTGCTGACAATATTTGAGTGTAATATTTACATTACAGCTTCAATTTTGTCATTAGAGTAAATTTTAGTGGTTAATTCCGACATAGCATCACATCAATAGTCGACACTGGAAGTTATTTGTCTGTAAACTGCGATTAATGATGTATTGCAGTATCAAGTGAACAGCTTGTTCACCTGATTTGTATTTTATAGTAAACATTGAGAGAGCAGCTTATGTATAAAGATCTGATCCGTAGCGAATTAACTGATGCCGCTGACGTCCTTAACCGTTTTTTAAATGATGATAAAAATTTGGCTGATATTGAAGCAGCAGCTAAATTATTAGCAGATTCATTTAAACAAGGTGGGAAAGTATTATCATGTGGTAATGGTGGTTCTCATTGTGATGCTATGCATTTTGCCGAAGAACTGACAGGCCGTTATCGTGATGATCGCCCAGGTTACCCTGGAATTGCTATTTCAGATCCAAGCCACCTATCTTGTGTCAGTAATGATTTTGGTTATGAATACGTATTTTCACGTTATTTAGAAGCTGTGGGCGCTAAAGGCGATGTGTTGTTTGGGCTTTCAACCTCTGGCAATTCGGCGAATATTCTTAAAGCTATTGAAGCTGCGCAAGCGAAAGGAATGAAAACCATTGCTTTAACCGGTAAAGATGGCGGTAAAATGGCAGGACTAGCCGATGTGGAAATTCGAGTACCACATTTTGGTTATGCTGATCGCATTCAGGAAATACATATTAAAATCATTCATATTTTAATTATGTTAGTTGAAAAAGAAATGGAAAAATAATCGTATAGATTGTTACTCATTAAGAAAGTAATAATAACGATTATTAATGTTTAAATGAGCATGACTCAGCGTAAAGAGCAGAAATAAAAATGTGTGAATTATTAGGCATGAGTGCCAATGTGCCAACAGATATTTGTTTTAGCTTTACTGGCTTAATGCAACGTGGGGGGAATACTGGTCCCCATCGTGATGGCTGGGGAATTACTTTTTATGAAGGTAAAGGATTTAGAACCTTTAAAGATCCTAACCCGAGTTGCCAATCACGTATTGCTGAGTTAGTGCAACAATATCCAATTAAAAGTCGTGCTGTTGTGAGTCATATTCGTCAGGCTAATCGTGGTGGGGTGAGTTTAGAAAATACCCATCCTTTTACGCGTGAGTTATGGGGTAATTATTGGACGTTTGCGCATAATGGCCAATTGACAGGCTATGAGCAATTAGTAACAGGACGTAATCAAGCTGTTGGTGATACTGATAGTGAGACGGCATTTTGTTGGTTAATGAATCAATTAGAAATTCGTTTTCCAGTATTACCGGCTGATATGACGCCAGTGTTTGACTACTTTGCCGAGTGTTGTAATACATTGCGTCAATTAGGTGTGTATAACATGCTACTGAGCAATGGTGAGTATGTACTAACTTATTGTACCAATAACTTACATTGGATCACTCGTCGTGCGCCATTTGGTAAAGCGTCATTAATTGATGAAGATGTCACTATTGATTTTCAACGTGAAACAACGGCTAATGATATCGTCACTGTGATTGCGACTCAGCCGTTAACGAATGATGAAAATTGGCAGAAGATGGCAACAGGTGAGTTTCGCGTGTTCCATTTCGGTGAGACAGTTTATGATGCGATCTCAACCGATGTTAGTACTTGCTAATAGTAAGCGTTACTATTTACAGAATTACAGCAGATAATAAAAAGGCGATCTCAATGAGATCGCCTTTTTTATATCATTAGATTAAGCGTTTATTGTGCAGCATAGCCTTGTGGTGGCAGTCTGTTGCCATCGAGTACGGCATAACCATTTTGCATTGATAGCCGTTGACTCAGTAGCCACTGTGTGACTAATGGATAGATTTTATGTTCTTGTTGTTGAACACGTTCTATTACGTCATCGACACTATCTTCTGTAAAAATAGGAACTTTCGCTTGCAAAATAACCGGACCGCCATCAAGTTGCTCGGTAACGAAATGGACACTAGTGCCATGTTCTTTATCACCTGCATCTATGGCGCGTTGGTGAGTATTTAATCCCGAATATTTAGGCAGTAAAGAAGGATGGATATTAAGCATTCTTCCTTGATAATGATTGACAAAATTTGCTGATAAGATCCGCATAAAACCGGCAAGAATAATCACATCAGGTTGATAAGCATCTATTTTTTCCATCAGTGCTTGATCGTAATCTTGACGATTAGCGTAATCTGTTGCTGTCACACAAAGATTATCTATATTGGCACGTTGAGCGCGTTTAAGACCATAAGCATCGGCTTTATTTGAGATCACAGCAGCAACCTGACTATTGTTGATAATGCCATTACTACAGCCATCAATAATTGCTTGTAAGTTACTGCCATTTCCTGAGATTAAGACAACGATATTATGCATGGAATTAATTAATCTCTACTTGCTCTTCGCCTGCTGCTGCTGTTGCAATTTCACCGAGCAGCCATGCGTTTTCGCCTTCTGCTTGTAAAATTTCAATCGCAAGTGCCGCTTGAGCTTGTGGGAGTGCTATCACTAACCCAACACCACAGTTGAATGTGCGGTACATTTCGTAAGTATCGACATTACCTGCTTGTTGTAGCCAGTTAAAAATTGTCGGCCATTGCCAGCTGTTACCGTCAACAACTGCTTTGGTACCTTGAGGTAATACACGTGGGATGTTCTCCCAGAAACCACCACCAGTAATATGAGAGATGGCGTGAACATCACAGCTTTCAATCATTTTCAGGGCTGATTTTACATAAATTTTAGTTGGGGTTAATAAGTGCTCAGACAGTTTTTTACCATCAAGATCTTGATTAAGATCGGCTTGAGAAACCTCTAGAATCTTACGTACTAATGAGTAACCGTTTGAGTGTGGACCACTTGAGCCTACAGCGATAAGTGCATCGCCAGCAGTTACTTTTGAGCCATCAATGATGTCAGCTTTTTCAACGACACCAACACAGAAGCCGGCCACATCGTAATCTTCACCATGATACATACCTGGCATTTCAGCAGTTTCACCACCAATTAATGCACAGCCAGATTGAATACACCCTTCACCAATACCAGCAACAACACTTGCTGCTGTATCAATATCAAGTTTACCTGTTGCGTAATAATCTAGGAAAAATAAAGGCTCAGCACCTTGTACAATTAGATCGTTAACACACATTGCAACCAAATCAATACCAATAGTATCGTGTTGTTTCAGATCCATCGCTAGGCGAAGTTTGGTGCCTACACCATCAGTACCAGAGACTAAAACAGGCTCTTTGTATTTGGTAGGAAGTGCGCATAAAGCACCAAAACCACCAATGCCACCCATAACTTCAGGGCGGTGAGTGCGCTTAACTACGCCTTTAATACGGTCAACTAATGCATTACCAGCATCAATATCAACACCAGCATCTTTGTAACTAAGAGAAGAGTTTTTGTTGCTCACAGATGATCCCTCAAACGTATTAAAGTAAAAAACCAGCGTATGATAACAGCAGTCATTACATTAGAGCAAACGTTTGCGTTAATTTGTTGCACGATTAAATTTCAGTCAATTAAACATTTGATACTATCGGCAATCGATTGGCATGGTATATAATAATGCGATTTTTTATTTTTTATAATTTAGTTCCCAGGAGTCAAGATGAAAGTCGTTGAGGTGAAACACCCACTGGTTAAACATAAGATCGGTCTTATGCGTGAAGGTGATATCAGCACTAAGCGTTTTCGTGAATTGGCAACCGAAGTTGGTAGCCTATTAACGTATGAAGCGACTTCAGACTTCGAAACAGAAAAAGTGATGATCGAAGGCTGGAACGGTCCAGTTGAGATTGATCAGCTAAAGGGTAAAAAAGTGACGGTAGTACCTATTCTTCGTGCTGGTTTAGGCATGATGGATGGTGTATTAGAGCATATGCCAAGTGCACGTATTAGTGTTGTTGGTATCTACCGTGATGAAGAAACGTTAGAACCTGTACCATACTTTAATAAATTAGCTTCACATATCGATGAGCGCATTGCGTTAGTTGTTGATCCAATGTTAGCAACTGGCGGTTCAATGATCGCAACGCTTGATTTATTAAAAGAGCATGGTTGTACTCAATTTAAAGTGTTGGTACTTGTTGCTGCTCCTGAAGGTATTGCTGCACTAGAAAAAGCGCATCCAGATGTAGAGCTATACACAGCCGCTATTGATGAGAAGCTAAACGACAAGGGCTATATTGTTCCTGGTCTTGGTGATGCAGGCGATAAAATTTTCGGTACTAAATAATAACTATCGTGTTTATTACTGATATCAAAAAACCGGACTAACTTAGTCCGGTTTTTTTTATATTATTTGTGACTAGCAATTAATTATCGTGACGATTACAAATGCTCAGTATCTTCAATTTGAGCATTATCAACCACATTATTTTCACCTAAATCATGCGGCAGGATAAGGTTTAGTAAAATCGCGACAATGCCACATAAACTGATGCCTTGTAAGCTAAACTCGCCAATACCAAATGCCATACCACCAATACCAAACACTAAGGTAACTGCAACGATCACCAGATTGCGGGCTTTATGTAAATCGACTTGATTTTTGATAAGCGTATTTAAGCCAACAGTAGCAATTGAACCAAATAATAAAATCATAATGCCGCCCATCACAGGGACAGGAATGGTTTGTAATACTGCGCCAAGTTTACCTACAAAAGCCAATACGATAGCGGTAACAGCAGCCCAAGTCATGATCACCGGATTAAACGCTTTAGTTAGCATGACCGCCCCAGTTACTTCTGAGTAAGTCGTATTAGGTGGTGCGCCAATAAGTGATGCAGCCATGGTAGCAATGCCATCGCCAGCCATGGTGCGGTGGAGTCCTGGTTTTTTAAGGTAATCTTTACCAGTAACATTTGAAATAGCTAAAATATCGCCAACATGTTCGACCGCCGGCGCAATCGCAACTGGGATCATAAATAATACCGCATTGATATTGAACTCGGGTAGAGTAAAGTTTGGTACTGCAAGCCAGCTTGCTTGGATGACAGGTGTAAAATCAATAACTCCAAAACCAAGGCTAGTGATGTAGCCAGCACTAATGCCACCGACGATTGGGATTAATTTCAAAATACCTTTAGCAAACACACTTAAAATAATGGTTACGGTAAGAGAAACAGCAGAGATCCATAATGCGGTATCGTGAGCAATTAATTGAACATCGCCACCACCTGTTTTACCAACCGCCATATTAACCGCGGCAGGTGCTAGCCCTAAACCGATAACCATGATCACCGGGCCAACGACAACTGGCGGCAATAGGCGATGAATAAAACCAACTCCACGTACTTTAATAATGCTACCCATGATCACATAAACCACACCCGCCATCATTAGACCACCCATGGTGCTAGCAACTCCCCATGTTTGAATGCCATACATCATTGGAGCAATAAAAGCGAAAGATGAGGCGAGAAAAATAGGGACAGAGCGTTTAGTCACGACCTGAAATAAAAGTGTGCCAGCACCTGCGCCAAATAAAGCAACATTGGGATCTAAACCGGTTAATAACGGCACCAGTACCAATGCACCAAAGGCGACAAATAGCATTTGCGCACCTTGAAGAACCTGCATCATGATATGTATTCCTAAGTAAAAAAATCGCGCAATCCTAGCATGTAAGCAAACGGTAGCCTATATGAATAAAAGTCAAAATATACTTGTAATCGTTTAAATTTAGAACGAGTGGCGCTTTATTTGCATGACAATAGTCATCTCGCAGTCAAAAATGTGAGTTATAAAATTATATTGTCGAAATTGTCGAATGAAATTTACAAACTGTGCGCTATGATACTGCACCAATGATAAAACCTGTTGTCTGTCTTACTAGGTCTATTTTTTGAATTAACCATGAGTCTTACTATGTTGCGATTTGCATTATTATTTTTAGCGGTATTGGCATTGCCAGTACGTGCTGCGACGGTAAATGATCTTTATCAAACCCAAGTCGCTTTGATTGGAAGTGATCAACAAGCTGATCAAGCTGCGCGCGAGCAAGGACTGGCGAATGTGTTGGTCAAAATATCAGGCAATACTGATATTCTTAATAACTCGGCAATTAAAGCGGCAATTACTAACAGTGGCCGTTATATAAGCCAATTTGGTTACAGCCAAGTTGATGGCCAACGTGCACTTGATCTAAGCTTTGATAAAAATCAGATCAAGCAGTTATTGATGCAGTCAAAAGCCAGTATTTGGAAAGATCAACGTCCTAATATTTTAGTATGGATGGTTGATAGTGATGGCCAGCAACGTAATATTTTGTGGGATCAATCAACCAACGCGTTGGTTAATGATACAAAACAAGCAGCAGATAGCCGTGGATTGCCATTAACATTTCCAGTTGGTGATATAACAGATGCAACTGCAGTTAATGTGTCAGATCTTTGGGGTAATTTTATTGATCCGATAGCTACGGCAAGTCATCGTTATCACGCCAATGGCTTGTTACTGGTTAAAGCCCTGCAACAACCTGATGGTACTGTAAGCTTGAATTGGAAATTTTACCCCCAACAACCAAGTAAAATTGCAACAGCAGACACGCAGCCTATAACGGGTACTGCATCTGGTACATTGGCACAAACATCGACTCAAATGATCAATAAAGTGACTGATTATTTAGCCAAAAAATATGCGGTAGTATTAGGTGGTGTTGCTGGTGGTAAGGTTAATATTGAGGTTGATAATATTCAGTCAACAGAAGATTTTTTTGCTCTAGAGAAAATGCTGAATAATTTAACCACCGTGGGTAGCGCTAATGCGATGCGGATTAAAGGTAACAGTGTTATTTTTCAATTGAATCTTCAGGGTTCAGAGCAAGCATTCCGTCAAGAAATTAGCCATGATAATCAAGTAAGTAAGGCTCAATCAGCGGTAGCTTTTGCTGCAGATTCGGTACCAACGCCAGCTGTTGCACCTGCAAGTGCTACCACGACAGCATCGGCTATTACTGCAACAACACCATCATCAGTGACACCATTAACGGTATCGCCACAAAATGTTTATGATTGGAATAGCTAGTTTCATTCTAATTTAAATTAAATAGATAGCGTTGATAAGTGAAAAAAGGTCTGAGTACTTATGTACACAGGCCTTTTTTATCGCCATTTAAAAGAGTAAAGGTTAGTCGTTATAACGGACACGCTCTTCACGTTCAACCTGCGATAAGCGCTTTAATTTAATCCCTAATTCTTTGGCTCTTAAACGGGAAAAAAGGATATTACTGACAAAGCATAATGTGACCAGTATCAGCTCCATTGCTGCGAGGCTGCGTTCACCCTCGTTAATCGTTATAAGGGTTGCGGCATGGATAAAATAAAACATTAAAATAAAGTTTGCCCATGCATGGGTATAAGGTTTAGCGGCGACCATTCCAGCAAGGGGCAATAATAGTGGTGCTATCCATACCAGAGCAATAACAGTAGCGGAGAAGTGTAAGTGGGGAGACAGTAATAATTGCCATGTGCTAATAAAAACAATTAAACCGCAATGGCACAATAGTGCAGATTGACGTGCAAAATAGGTTAAAGGTTGCATTTTGGGCATGAAATGATCCTTTTTTAGCCACTTAGTTTACTAGCAATGGTTGCTAAACGTCGACCGATGGCTTGAGCAAGTGCTATTTCATCTGGGTGAAGTTGCTTATTAATGCCATGATTAACGTGTGATGCACCATAAGGTGTTCCACCGTGGCAGGTGGTATGTAATAAAGGTTCAGAATAGGGGATCCCTACTAATAACATGCCATGATGCAACAGGGGTAACATCATTGATTGTAGCGTAGTTTCTTGGCCGCCGTGCAGTGATGACGATGATGTAAATACGCAAGCTGGCTTACCAATCAAAGTTCCCGATAACCATTCACTGCTAGTCGTGTCTAAAAAATGTTTCAGTGGCGCTGCCATATTGCCAAACCGAACCGGGCTTCCCATTGCTATAGCAGCACATTGTTTAAGATCGTGATGACTAACAATGGGATCGGTTGTTTGGTTTGTAGAGGCACTTGAGGTTGTTGCTGCCGTTGTTGCTATCTCGGCAACGGTTCTTAGTACTGCTTCACAGCTATCGATTTGTTCAATACCACGGCCTATATGGCGTGCTAATTGACGAGTATTACCATGCTGGCTGTAATAAAGTACTAAGATTTTAATCATTATAAAATATCCAATACATGCTCAGGTGGACGACCCATTGCTGCTTTATCATTATTAACATTAACCACAATTGGACGTTCAAGTAATTTAGGATGCGATGCCATTGCTTCAAATAATGCTAGATCAGTTAAGTTTGGATCACTCAGTTGCAACTCTTGGTATTGTTGTTCTTTAGTACGCATCATTTCACGTACCGTGTTGTAGCCTAATTGACGGTACAGTTGTTGTAGCTGCTCAATGGTTGGTGGTGTATCTAGGTATTTAATTATAGTTGGATTAATGCCGCGCTCAGTGAGCAACGCCAATGTCTCACGGCTTTTTGAACAACGAGGATTGTGGTAAATAGCAATTGTCATCATGAGTCCTTGTTAAATTTGTGATAGTTAAAAAGAAGAACGTAACGCTTCAAATTGCGCTTGTTGAATATGCAATTGATCTAACCGTGCGTCATACCGAGCTTGATCGAGTGAACCTAATGGTGCTTGTTGAGCCGCTTGCGTGTAGTTACTAATTGCAAGTTTCCATTGAGCACGTAATGCTGCTAGTTCTCCCATCGCGGCAAGTTCACCAGCACGTTGGTTTTGTTTGGCATAATTTTTCGCTAATAACGCCCAACCATTAGTATCATTTGAATGTTGGTAGGTATAGCGAGTAAGTATATTAAGACTGCGTTTATAGCGTTTCGCTTCTAATAATACATTGGCTAAATTGAGTTGTAATACAGTACTGTCTGGTTGATATTGCAATGCTTTTTCTAAACGTGTAATCGCTTTATCATAATGCTTTTGATATAAATCTATATCAGTCATGGCATCAATATAAAATAAATTATTAGGTTCAGCTGTGAGTAATGGCATCAGTAGTTGTTGAGCTTTGGTATATTGACCGTTATCAAGGTACACCAATCCCTTACCATAATTGAGCTCTTTGCGTTGGTTTGCAGGTGCTTTTTTGAGCTCGGTGTTAAACCAATTAAGCGCAGATGTTTGACTAAAACCCAGGTTACGCGCCACGATCCGTGATTTTGCTAATAAGTAACGCTCTGACGGTGGCAATCTTACTGTTGAATAATTATCGGCTCGCATACGACTGTCGGTGATACGTGATTCAGGCAGTGGATGGCTAAGTAGCATTGGTGGCAGGGTAGTGGTATAGCGATATTTTTCAGCCAAACGTCCAAAAAAGTGGGGCATTGCTTGAGGATTAAATCCAGCTTTGGCAAGAGTAGCAATACCGATCCGATCGGCTTCTTTTTCATTGCTACGTGTGTGATTGAGCATTCCTTGTATCGATACTGCGGTGGTAGTGTGTAAGGCTGCCATACCGGCTTCTGGTGCTGCAACGACTAATAATAGTGAGCCAATTAAGGCTGCCATCGTGGCGGGATTCTTTTTAGCTTGATCTTCTAAAGTTCGCGCAAGGTGTCGTTGAGTGACGTGGGCAATTTCATGGGCAAGAACAGAGGCTAATTCACTTTCTGTTTTAGCATGTAAAAATAGCCCTGAATGAACGCCAATATTACCGCCAAATAAGGCAAAGGCATTAATTTCATAATTTTGGATCAAGAAAAAGTTAAACGGTGTTTTAACACCATCAGCATTGGCCACTAATTTATGACCAAGATCTTGAATATATTCAGATAAAACAGGATCGTTAATGATAGGACGACTGGCACGCATCATTCGCATGTACATATCGCCGTATTGGATTTCTTTATCAATTGTCAGTGTCGATGCCGCAGTAGTGCCAATATCTGGCAGTAATATGGCATTACTAGCAACGGCTGATAAACTTGTAGTGAGCAAGGCTGCCAGTAAAATAGACCCTGGCGCTTTAACTAATTGGAACATATTAATAATACAACCACCATGTCGATTAATATAGGATAACGGATAATTATCGATAACCTGTTGCGTTGTTATGACAGCAAATTATAACTTAGGTTCGCTATCGTGATATTCGTTTGTGGTTATCTCGCTTATTCCTTGCGGTTAAGGGTACAATACGACAATGGATAATCACTGTCACTCTATTGGAATGGAAATCCTCACGCTTGATCTTATGGCCTACCGTTGCCCGTTAGCATTATTGATGGTGAAGCGAAGCTGCAGAGACTTATCGCTAACTCAAAAACTGGTGATTAGAGTTTCACAATCCAGTGCAAAAACGGATATTTTTCGTTATTTACAAAATAATGGATTTACTATTGATATACAGACTGAAACGATTGATCAGTTGGTAATTATTGTGAAAAAAGGACAGTAACGCATGTTGGATATGTTAAAAAGTTGGTATCAACGCCGATTCTCTGATCCTCATGCTGTGAGTTTAATGATCATTTTAGCAGGGGCGTTTTTAACCTTATATTTCTTTGGAGGGTTAATTACACCGCTATTAGTGGCAATCGTTTTGGCTTATTTACTTGAATCGCCAGTGGCACGGTTGGCTCAGTTGGGACTGCCGCGAACATTTGCTGTGGCGATTGTATTAATTGTTTTTGCGGGATTAATGATCCTAGCATTATTAGGTTTAGTGCCGACCATTTGGCATCAAATTACTAATTTAAGTGCTGATGTGCCGAAAATGTTTAATGATTTGCAACTCTATGTTTCTAGCTTGCCTGAACGTTATCCTGATTTTGTTCAAGCCCATCAAGTCACTGTATTTACAGATACTTTACGTGAAAAAGTACTGGCACTAGGTGGTAGCGTTGTTAAAGGCTCATTATCATCATTAGTTAGTTTAGCGACATTAGGGGTGTATTTGATCCTGGTGCCGTTATTAATTTTCTTTTTACTTAAAGATAAAGACACTATTTTGCGGTCATTTATTGGAGTGCTACCTAAAAATCGACGTTTAGCCACTAAGGTTAGTGCTGAAATGAACCAGCAAATATCTAATTATATTCGCGGTAAAGTGATTGAGATATTTATTGTTGGTATCGCGAGTTATATCGTCTTTGCGGTTATGGGACTTCAATATGCAGTACTGTTGGGGGTATTGGTTGGTTTATCGGTATTAATACCTTATATCGGTGCCGCTGCTGTTACAGTACCTGTTGCAATGGTCGCTTTATTTCAATGGGGCTGGACACCTGATTTCTGGTGGTTATTAGTTGCTTACGGAATTGTGCAAATTTTAGATGGTAATGTATTAGTACCAGTACTGTTTTCTGAAGCGGTTAATCTGCATCCTGTGGCAATTATTGTTGCTGTATTAGTATTTGGCGGGCTGTGGGGATTCTGGGGAGTCTTTTTTGCGATTCCATTAGCAACCTTAGTCAAGGCCGTATGGGGAGCATTAGTGATGAAAGATACTGTATCACCAGTGAATTATTGATCTTTACCATAGAATCAGAGCTAAACAAAAAGGCCGCTAATGGCCTTTTTTCGCTGTTGTCGTTTGAAAATGATTATTGGTTGAGATAATCCAATACCACTTGGTGATGATCTTTAGTTTTAAATTTATTAAACACATGCTCAATGTTGCCATGTTCATCAATTAGAAAACTAATGCGATGTAGACCATCGTAAATTTTTCCCATAAATTTTTTCTCGCCCCAGACGCCAAATTGATCAGCAACGGCATGATCTTCATCTGATAATAATGTGAAGTTAAGATTATCACGCTCAATAAATTTAGGCAGACGCTTAACGGGATCGATACTGATACCTAACACAACCACATTATGTGCTTCCAGTTCAGCTTTACTATCGCGTAAACCACAGGCTTGAACCGTACAACCAGGTGTCATAGCTTTAGGATAAAAATAAGCCAGTACTTTTTTACCTTTGAAGTCAGTTAAACTGACGGGTTGGTCATCTTGATTAAGCAAAGTAAAAGTTGGGGCGAGCATTCCTGCTGTTAGGGTATTCATGCAGCTGTCCTTTTAATTAGTTTAAGATAATAACATGCGCTGTTAGGTCGAACTTAGTGGAGTGTGTTATCAATGATGGCCAATAAAGTTAACTGTACCGTACGCATTTAGTTGCTTACAAAGAGCATCGTATTCTTCTTGTAGACTGACTAAATTACAATCTTCGGGTAAATTGGTGCTGATTTGCAATACTAATTGATTATCGATATCAATATGGCCATTCTCAATGGTATTAGCACTTAAGGTTGAGATATCAATTTTTCGGCTGGCCATAAAATGGGTAAAATGTTTAATCAACCCCGGACTATCTTTGGCTTCAATATGAAAATCAGCCGTATATGGAAAGAAACGGGCAATATGTTTATTGGTGCGTTTCATCACCGTGATTAAATCATGCTCTTGGCCTTTAAGTGGCAATGTTGATTCAATTCTGGAGATGGCATTGCTATTACCAGAGAGCAGCATAATCAAGGTAAATTCAGAGCCAAAGAGAGCAATTCGACTATCAATGATATTACAGCCACTGTGTGCGACAAGATGGGTGATCTCATCGGTGATACCAGGGCGATCAGTACCTACTGCTGTTATTACGAGATAATGTTCCATATTTAGCGCCATTTTTCGTGATCATTATTAGCATGTTAGCACAGAGTGATTATTCAAAAGAGCGCAAATTAGGATCAATAATCACAAAGTTTTTTATTATAATTGCATGGTTAGCAATAATAATCGCTGAAAAATATTTGTTTTTGGTGTTAGAAACGTTAAACATTAACGACAACTTAAAAATGAATACGATAAAGCGCGCCAGTTAACGGTTTTCAGTCACCCTTTGCTTGAGTTTATAGCCATGCAAAAGTACCATGACTTATAACTAGCTATATACCGTAACCATTCTTATTGATTGGTTGTTAATGTTGTTAGCTTTGAATCGTTACGCTATATAACAAAGGGAGACGAATATGTTTTCAGGAAGCATGGTTGCATTATTGACACCATTTGATTCTTCAGGTGAAGTTGATTACATCGGCCTACAGAAGCTAGTTGATTACCATATTGATGCAGGTACCAAGGCGATCATTTCGGTTGGAACAACGGGAGAGTCGACTACACTAACGGTTGATGAGCAAGTTAAAGTTGTTTTAAAAACGCTAGAGTATGTTGATGGACGCGTGCCTGTTATTGCTGGTACTGGTGCTAATGCAACTCATGAAGCTGTAACGATAACTAAACTGTTTTCTGGTACTGGAATTGCAGCCTGCCTAAGTGTGACACCGTACTATAATAAACCAACCCAAGAAGGTTTATATCAGCATTATAAAGCGATTGCAGCAGCAACAGATATTCCACAAATCTTATACAATGTGCCGGGTCGTACTGCGGTTGATTTATTGCCGGAAACAGTAGCGCGATTAGCAAAACTTGACAATATTATTGGTATTAAAGATGCAACAGGTGATATTTCGCGCGTTAAAAAAACACGGGAACTTTGTGGCGCAGATTTTATCCAATTAAGTGGTGATGATGCGACAGCTGTTGATTTTGTTGCAGAAGGCGGTCATGGCGTTATTTCTGTTACCGCAAATATTGCCGCAGCAGAGATGGCAACAATGTTTGATTTAGCCTTAGGTGGCGATATTGAAGCAGCGCAAGAAATAAATCAACGCTTGATGCCATTACATACCAAACTGTTTGTTGAAGCGAATCCAATTCCCGTGAAATGGGCCGCTCACCAGATGGGATTAATTGAACACGATAACTTACGACTTCCGCTTACTGTTTTAAGCGAATCACAGCAGCCTATTGTTAAACAAGCACTTATTGATGCTAACGTATTGTAATACATTGTCATTAATTAAATGATTGTAACAATCAAGGAGCGCAGGAGCATAAATGAATTATAAATACCGGCTAGCATTAGCCGCTGTCGTAGTGACAAGCATTACTGCATGTTCTAGTGGTGCTGATAGTCGCCGCCAGGCAGCGCAAGATTTTAATTATCTTGATACGCCAGCACTTGAAAGTTGGACGTTGCCAGCAGGTGCTCAACCTTTTAGTAATACTAACTATACTATCCCAAAACGTGTTTATAAGGGAGAAATCGGTACTAAGGTTGATATTCGTCCACCGTTGCAGGTGCTAGAGTTGATCCCTGGTGTCACTTCAGCGATTGATGGTCAAGGCGTAACCTTGTTTATGCCGTCATCAAATAAGTTAATGAAGATCTGGCGTGTGACTCAGCAGCTGATTGCTGATAATAAAGTCGGTATTGTAAAACAAAGTGCTAATCGTATTGATACTGATTGGGTTTCTTGGACCAATGAAGATGAAGATACCAAGATCAGTAGCCGTTATACGATTGAAAAATCACCAAACATCAACAGTTACCGTATTACGTTAACCGATTGGCGTGAAGACGGTAAAGTTAAGCCTGTTAGTGCAGATAATAAGCGTCGCTATAGCATTTTAATGACCAATTTAGTGATGGCGAAATACGACAATATGTCTCGTGAGCAAGCGCGTATTGCTGCGGCTGAGCAATTGAAAAACGTGCCAATCATGATGGGTACTGATCGTAGCGGTTTACCGATTATTATTGCCCGCGCTTCTTATGATGATATGTGGGAACGTTTACCGGTAATGCTTCAAAAACTTGGCTTTACAGTTGAAGATCGTAACCGTTCACAAGGTTTAATTGATGTTAAATACCGTCAACCTGATGATGAATTTTGGACTAAGCTTGGCACTAAGCCTATGAACTTAACCAATGATAAGTATCGTATTTTAGTCGGCGATCTTGGTAATCGTACTTCATTAAATATTACTGATAATGACGGTAAACCTGTAACAGAATCTGTATTAAGCTCAATTGCGCCTGTATTTGGTGCAGCTTTTGCTAAATAATTAAGCTGTTATTTTGGTTATTAAAAAACCGCTTTAGTGATTCACTAAAGCGGTTTTTTTATGGAAATTAACAACCAATCTATTATTGATTAATTATTTAATTTCAACACCTTGAGCCTGTAAGTCTGCATGGTAAGAAGAACGTACAAACGGACCACAAGCGGCATGTGTAAAGCCAAGATCAAGTGCAATTTGTTTTAATTCGTCGAATTCTTCTGGTGGCACGTAGCGTTCAACCGGCAAATGGTGGCGGCTTGGTGCTAAGTATTGACCTAGGGTTAGCATGGTGACACCGTGCGCGCGAAGGTCTTTTAATACTTGAATGATCTCTTCTTTTGTTTCACCTAGCCCCATCATTACGCCTGATTTTGTCGGTACTGTTGGGTGAATTTCTTTAAATTTCTTTAGCAGATCTAACGACCATTGATAATTAGCACCAGGGCGAGCTTTACGGTATAAACGTGGTGCAGTTTCAAGGTTATGGTTAAATACATCTGGTGCAGTATCACGGAAGATATCTAACGCGCGATCCATACGACCACGGAAATCAGGCACTAAAGTTTCAATGTGAATTTGAGGGCTTTTAGCGCGAATATCATTAATGCAATCAACAAAATGCTGAGCGCCACCATCGCGTAAGTCATCACGGTCGACAGAAGTAACAACCACATAGCGCAGTTTCATGTCGGCAATGGTTTGCGCTAAATGACTAGGTTCTTCAGCGTTAGGTGGTAACGGACGACCATGGGCAACATCGCAAAATGGACAGCGGCGAGTACAAATAGCACCTAAAATCATAAAAGTAGCTGTGCCATGATTAAAACATTCAGCTAAGTTTGGACAAGATGCTTCTTCACATACAGAGTGGAGATTGTTTTTGCGCAGCGCAGACTTAATTTCTTGAATGCGCTTACTGTCTGATGGCAGTTTTATTTTCATCCATGAAGGTTTACGTAACACCTCTTTGGGTGCTTCTTCTTGGGCAACATTACGCACCGGAATCAATGCCATTTTATCAGCATCGCGGTATTTAACGCCTTGTTCAATTTTAATTGGTTTGCTCATAGTTGATTGCTTTCCGTCATCCACTCGACGTGTGAGTAGTCGAGTAATTTTGTTAATTCTTCAATGAGTACCGGCTGAACTTCCATCAGTTCATTGGGGCCATTTAATAACGCAGTTTGCGTCATTTCCATTCCAGCGTAACCACAAGGGTTAATTCGCTCAAAGGGGGCCAAATCCATATTTATATTAAGTGCCAGACCATGAAAAGAGCAGCCGCGTCTGATCCGTAATCCTAATGAGCATATCTTGCGATTGTCGACATACACACCAGGAGCATCAGGGCGAGCATTAGATGTAATCCCAAATTGAGATAGGGTATTAATAACTGTGTTTTCGATGTGGCTGACTAAGTCACGAACACTGAGTTTTTTTCTGCGTAAATTAATCAATATATAAGCAACTTGCTGACCTGGGCCATGATAGGTCACTTGACCACCACGATCACTTTGCACCACTGGAATATCACCGGTATTGAGCAGGTGTTCTATTTTACCAGCTTGGCCTTGAGTAAAAACCGAGTGATGCTCAACCAGCCATACTTCATCGGCTGACATGTCGGTGCGGTCGTTAGTGAACTGATGCATAGCATCAAAGGTGGCTTGATAATCACAACGGCCCAGATTTCTAATAATAAGAGATGTTTGCAAATTTGTGCCTATTTATTGATATAACGCAAAGCGCCATTGAATGGCTGTGAACTGAACTATTATACCTAAACTATTAAAAGATGCATGATTAACCAGTTATTCACTTATTATTAATATATTTGACAATTATATTGTGGGTATATAAAGGCTAGAAAAGAGCGCTTAGGAGGGAAGTGAAACATAAAAAAATGGCGACTAAGAGTTAGTCGCCATTGGTAGTAGTATTGAGTTGTTATAGTACAACACGCACAATATCGATAGCGCCAAGTTCTTTGTATAGCGTTTCAATTTGTTCAACATTGGTTGCGTTAACAGTTACAGAGACTGCAGTATAAGTCCCTTTGCTGCTTGGCTTTGTCGTTGGAACGTAATCGCCAGGGATTGTTTTTTGAATAACTTCAACAACAAGATCAGCTAATTCTGGTTTATTCTCACCCATAACTTTAAAAGCAAAGCTACAAGGGAATTCAAGTAAATCTTTAAGTTTTGGTTGCTCTTTATTTAAATCTTGCATAATAGAACTCCAAGGTTCAGGTTTCTCTGGTTTTACACCGTGGTATAGATCACAAATCACGGTAATATGCAGGCATCTTAATGCGTCAGTAGCTGGAAAACAAGGTTGTGATTATCTTGGTTATTGGAAAATGTGTATGCAGGGTTGTAAACCTAAACAAGCTGCCTGTTGGCAGCTTCTTTATTTAGGCTGGTGGATGTTATTACAACAACTTAAAACCAGCTTTGGATAAGCATTTCAACATAGTCAACTAAGCGGCTAAAGAAACTACCTTGCTTTACTTCTGTCAATGCAACTAATGGGTATTGAGCGATATCAGTATCACCTAAGCGGTAATACAACGTACCCATAACTTCACCTTTTTTAATCGGTGCTTTAAGCTCTTTAGTTAACACGAAGCTTGCTTTTAAGTCTTTTGCTTGGCTACGAGGTATGGTCACATAAGTGTTTTTATTAACACCTAGATCAACTTTATCAGTATTACCCATCCAGACTTTTTCAGTCACAAAGGTTTGATCTTTTTTATACGGCATTAGTGTGGTGAAGAAGCGAAAGCCATAGGTTAATAACTTTTTACTTTCAGCAAGGCGCGCATGTTTACTTGCAGTACCCATCACTACAGAAATAAGGCGCATGTTGCCTTCTGTTGCTGTGCTTACCAAGCTGTAACCAGCATTGTCAGTATGGCCAGTTTTTAAGCCATCAACATGCATGCTTTGATCCCATAATAAACCATTACGGTTATATTGGGTGATGCCGTTATAGGTGAATGATTTTTCATCATAGATCTTAAATTCATTTGGTAGATCATGAATTAACGCACGTGCAAGAATAGAAAGATCATAAGGCGTAGTGTATAAATTTGGATTATCTAGGCCGTGCACATTAGTAAAGTGGGTTGATTTCATGCCTAGATTTTTTGCCCAGCCATTCATTAGCTCAACAAAAGATTGTTGTGAGCCAGCAATATGCTCAGCCATGGCAACACAAGCATCATTACCGGAGTCAATAATAATACCGCGATTTAAATCAGAGACTTTAACGGTCTTACCCACTTCTAAGAACATCTTTGATGATCCAGGGAAGTTTTTAGCCCATGCATTTTTACTGATAACGACATTATCATCAGGAGAGATATTGCCATTTTTAATTTCTTGACCAATAACATAGCTGGTCATCATTTTAGTTAGACTGGCAGGCGCTAATTTTTCATTTTGGTTATGACCAGCAATGATTTTGCCTGAGTTGTAGTCAACAAGAATATAACCTTTAGCCGCAATTTGTGGAGCTTCAGGTACTACTGCTGGAGATGCAGCAACAGTAACTGAAGCCAACAGAGTGGCTGAGATGGCTACAGAACGGAAAAGCACAGCGGTTTTTTTCATGATATATCTAACTTTAATTAATCTGTGGCTAAAAAGTGGGCTCACTATAACAGATAACACATAGGCAATCAGTGCCTGAACGGAAGTTTCCACAGTTCTGACATAGGGAAATGAAGATAGCATTGATGGGATTGTTATGGCTAAGAGTAATAAAAAGCCTATAGTTATATGATTTAAATAACAAACTATAGGCTATTGGTATGATTACAGAATAATAATAAGGTTAAATTATCGTTTTTCAGTGATCATAAATGCTTGCGGATAATGCTTATTTTTTACTTGTTTGAGCAATAATTCAGCATCTTTATGATCTAAAAATGGTCCTAAGCGAACGCGGAAAATAGCTCGATCAGTAATTTTTTCAATATCAACACTGGTGCTGTAACGTTGTTTTACTTCACGCTGCATTTGATCTGCTTTTTGTTGGTTATTAACCGCAGCTAACTGAATAAAATACTGAATTGGAATTGGTGCTTTTTTTATTTCAGCTTTAGTTGATGGTTTTGGTACCGTTATTACTTCAATTTTTACTGGCGCAGTACCATAGCTGATCACCCCTAATTTAGACGCTGCAGCCATACTTAAATCAATAATACGGCCATCATGGAATGGACCACGATCATTAACTCGTACAATCACTGATTTATGATTAAGGGTATTGGTTACACGTACGAAACTTGGTAGCGGCAATGTTTTATGCGCTGCTGTCATCGCGAACATATTATACACTTCACCATTGGCTGTTTTATGGCCATGAAATTTTTCACCGTACCATGAAGCAAACCCTGTTTCAGTGTAGCCTTTAGGATTTTTTATAATGTGGTAGCGTTTGCCGCGTAGGGTGTAGTCTTTATTACCACCACGGCTATAAGGTTCGTAGTGAGGGGTAATTAATTTTACTTTTGAAAAATCAGGAATAACCTTAGGTGCACGATCATCCTTAAGAGAATAGCGCCCAGCATTAGGATCATCGGTATTAGGTTTAGCGACTTGAGTTGCTGGTTTAGTTGTTGTATCTGGTTTAGTTTGTGGCTGTTGAGTTTGTTCAGGCGAAGAACTACACCCAGCAAGGATCAGGAAAAAAATTACAAATAGTGAACGCATTTATTAGGTCGCCTTAGACAACATTTTTCGATGAGTGTGAATAGACATCAGAATACCAAAACCAGCCATAAGAGTAACCATTGAGGTACCACCATAACTGACCAAGGGAAGTGGAACACCTACAACAGGCAATAATCCACTTACCATTCCGATATTAACAAAAATATAAACAAAGAAACTGAGTACGATACTGCCCGCCATCATCCGCCCAAATGCAGTTTGAGCACGGCTTGCCAGTAACAATCCACGTCCAAGCACAAATAAATACATTGCTAATAAACCGATAACACCGGTTAATCCCCACTCTTCGGCGATGACCGCGAAAATGAAGTCAGTATTACGTTCAGGAACAAATTCTAATTGTGATTGTGTACCATGGAGCCAGCCTTTACCAGTGATTCCTCCTGAACCAATGGCTATCTTTGATTGAATAATATGATATCCAGCACCGAGAGGGTCTGACTCAGGATTAAATAAGGTCATTACTCTTGTGCGTTGATAATCATGCATCAGGAAGAACCATAACACAGGAATAAAGGCACCGAGTAATACCAATGCGCCAATTATCACTCGCCAGCTAATTCCTGACAGAAACAGAACAAATATCCCCGATGCGGCGATCAAAATTGATGTACCGAGGTCAGGTTGCTTAGCAATTAAGATGGTGGGAGTGAAAATCATCACTAACGCAATAAAGATATGTCGAAAAGCGGGGGGTAACGGGCGATTACCAATAAAACGTGCCACCATTAATGGCACCGCTAGTTTTATCAGTTCTGATGGTTGAAAACGAATAAAGCCTAAATTAAGCCATCGTTGTGCACCTTTAGAGACCTCTCCAAATGAAAGCACACTAATCAACATCACTAAGCCGATACCAAATAAATACGGTGCCCATGCCTCATAGTGACGCGGCGCGATTTGTGCTAATAGCAACATCACTCCAAGCGACAATCCCATTCTTATCGCTTGACGCTCCATCATCGGCATACTTTGGCCACTGGCACTGTACATGATCACTAATGAGAAACTCATGATCGCGAGTAAGCCTAATAACAATGGAATATCGATATGTAAGCGATCACTTAGTGTTGGCTTTTGACCCGTTGTTGCCATGATGCTCATTAACGTACCTCTGCAGTTGCTTTTATTGGTGGAACTACCGGTGACGGTATGTCGGCAGGGGATTCTATCAGCATATGATCAAATATTTGGCGTGCAATCGGTCCACCATTACTTGAACCGCCACCGGCATTTTCTAATACCATAGCTACCACAACTTGAGGTTTATCAAATGGTGCAAAAGCAGTAAAGAGTGCATGGTCACGTAAATGTTCTTCGAGTTCATCGGCATTATATTTTTGGTTTTCAGCTAAACCAAATACTTGGGCAGAGCCAGACTTACCACCTGCTTGATAAGGGGTATCGTAAAATGCTTTACGTGCAGTACCACGACTTCCATATAATACTCGGTGCATTCCTTCACGGGCGATCGCCCATGTTTGAGGATTTACACCTGTAATAGGTGGAAAGTTTTCAAATTTAGCCGGCGCTTCTACTTTATTATCAATGATATTTTTAAGTAGATGCGGACGATGAACAATACCACTGTTAACTAATACTGAGGTTGCTTTAGCTATTTGTAATGGCGTTGCGGTCCAATACCCTTGTCCAATCCCAACAGGAATAGTATCACCTTGATACCAAGGGCGTTTATGGCGTGTTTGTTTCCACTCGCGGGTTGGCATATTGGCTTTACTTTCTTCGTGAATATCAATGCCTGTGTATTCACCATAACCAAACTTATTCATCCATGTTGATAGCCGATCAATGCCCATATCATAAGCAACTTGATAGAAGTAAGTGTCGACAGACTCTTCAATCGCTTTATATATATTGACTCGACCGTGTCCCCAGCGTAGCCAGTCACGGAATTTACGGCTAGTTGAGTTAGGAATCTGCCACCAACCGGGATCATTGCGAGTGGTATTAGGGGTAATAACCCCTTCAGTTAAGGCGGCCACAGCTATTAATGGTTTAACCGTTGATGCCGGCGGATAAATGCCAAGCGTGACACGGTTAACTAATGGTCGATCGGGGTTATTTAATAAGGCGTTGTATTTTTTGCTTGAGATGCCGCGTACAAATAAGTTGGGATCATAACTTGGGCTTGAGACCATAGCTAAAATCGCATCATCTTTAGGATCTAATACTACAATTGAGCCGCGCTTGTGCTTAATGATCTCTTTGCCTGTTTCTGGATCAATTTTACGTTCAGTTAATAAATTTTGAACATATTGCTGAAGCTTAATATCAATATTGATCTTGATATCTTTACCTGGAATTGGCGGAATATATTTTAATGTACGAATAACACGACCGCGGCTATTGACTTCAACTTCTTGATAGCCAGATGTACCGTGTAATAGCTTTTCGTAATACCGCTCAAGACCGAGCTTACCCATATCACGAGTAGCTTTGTAATTACTGAGTTGTCCAGCTTTATCAAGTTTTTTAAGGTCACGATCGTTAATCTTAGCGACATAACCTAAAACATGCGTTAGGGCATCACCATAAGGATAATAACGTTTTAAGTGCGCTTTAACTTCAACACCAGGAAGACGATGTTGATTAACAGAAAATAGTGCAACTTGCTTTTCATTGAGATGATCAAGAATTGGCACAGATTTAAAGCGACGAGTACGGCGACGTTCTTTTTGGAAATTGGCAATATCTTCATCAGTAATGCCCATGATCTGTTTTAGATCGGCAAAGGTCTGATCAAGTTCAGAGACTTTTTCAAGCGTGATTTCAAGACTATAGATAGGTCTGTTTTCAGCTAATATAACCCCATTACGGTCATAAATTAAGCCGCGATTAGGGGATACTGGGACAATTTTAATGCGGTTATCATTGGAGCGGGTTTGATAGTCCTGATGCTGCTCAACCTGAATGTGGAATAGATTGAATAGCAGCAGGCCTACAAGTATGGCTATACCAATAAATGAGACAAGAGCTCGACGAAAAAACAGTGCCGACTCAGCGCGATGATCGCGGATCTGGGTTCGCTTTTGTCTCATTGATGATTATTCCCTGTGGTACGGATGGTTAGCCGTGACACTCCATGCACGGTATAAGCTTTCTGCCATTACCACACGCACTAATGGGTGTGGTAGCGTTAATGGTGATAATGACCAGCTTTGTTCTGCCGCTGCTTTACATGCAGGGGAAAGTCCTTCTGGTCCGCCGATCAAAATTGATACATCACGACCATCTAGTTTCCATGCATCCAATTGTTGTGCCAATTGTCCGGTATCCCAGCGCTTACCTGGAATATCAAGTGTGACAATACGGTTGCCTTTTGCAACTGCTGCTAACATTGCCTCGCCTTCTTTTTGCAAAATGCGAGGGATATCAGCGTTTTTGCCACGCTTTCCTGCTGAAATTTCAATTAATTCCAGTGGCATATCTTTTGGGAAGCGGCGGCTATATTCTTTATAACCTTCCTCAACCCACTTTGGCATTTTAGTACCAACAGCAATCAGTTGAAGCTTCATGATCAATTAGCTCCAAAGCTTCTCCAGTTGGTATAGCTCACGTGCATCATCTTGCATGATATGTAGCATAACATTGCCCATATCAACGATAACCCATTGACCTTCTTTTTCGCCACTGATGCCGAATGGAGGAAAATCAACTAATTTAGATTCTTTGTTTACGTGATCAGCGATAGATGCCACGTGACGGTTAGATGTACCTGTACAGATAACCATAAAATCGGTGATGCTTGATTTACCGCGAACATCAATAGTTACGATATCTTGTGCTTTAATGTCGTCAATTTTATCAACAATGAAATCGTGTAGTTCTTGTACCTGCAAAGGGATTCCCTCACTTGAGTGTTAGTATAGTAGTGGCCGAATGACGCTATAAGTAGCATCGGTAATGTCAAATAGACATACTGACCATGAATTGTGCCGCAGTATACCATGCTCTTATCAGACCGCGATAAGAGGACAAGGTTCAGACGGTATTTTTTCACATGTTTGTTGGACGATTTAGTTCAAATAAGTAAAAAGTCGCGATTTTGACCTGTATTGAGACTAATTCATCGGTTGTAAATGGGTTGGAACACCACACATTTCTGCACATAAGCAACTCAAGGCCGACCATGGCTGAGTATCGTAGTCAGTTTTGACTTGAATTTCCAATAGCGTCAGCTGGCGAATAATAGTAATTAAGGTCGCCAGTGGTAGTCGATGTAATGCCCCAATATACATTTCACGACGATTTTGCCACACTCTAAACTGCTCAAAAATGAGGTTTAAAGGCGTGCCTTTTTTGCCCATTTCTTGCATTTTATACAGTTGAGTTAGTTCTCGTTGCAAAGTACGCAATAAAATCGTTGCTTCAACCCCTTCAGCTTGCAATTGACGTAATATGCGCTGGCTACGTTTTGCTTGTCCGGCTAATAGCGCGTCAATCAATTGAAATGGGGTGTAGTGATTATGGCGACTTAATGCTTCTTGCAAGCGTACTATTGTTAGTATGCCATCAGGGTAAAGCAGCACTAATTTATGTAAGCTTTGCGATAATGCCAGTAAATTACCTTCATGCCATTGAGCTAACATTTGTACCGATTCATGATCGGGCTTTAAGCCTAACTGCTGACAGCGTGCTTGAATAAAGCGCGGCATTTGGCGTGGATCAGGCGTATTGCACGGCACATACAAACCAATATTATCAAGTGCTTTAAACCATTTGGTCGTTTCTTGCTTTTTATTAATTCTTGGTCCGGTAAGTATCAATAAAATATCTGGATGAAGGGCGTTAATAACCTCAATTAATGCTTTAGCTTGATTAGCATTTAAGCCTGTTTCGGCAATTTCAAGTTCGATAATTTGTTGTGCTGAAAATAAGCTCATCGCATGGCAGCAATCTAACACCGCATTCCAATCGATACTATTATCGATAGTAAAGGCATGGCGTTCGAGAAAGCCTTGTTGCTGGGCGATAAGCTTAATACTATCGCCCGCTTCTTGTTTTAATAACAGCTCATTACCAAACAGTAAATAAGCCTGACGCAGGCCTTTTGTTAGCTGCTGCGTCAGTTGTTCTGGGTAGACTCTCATTGCGCGTTGTGATCTTGTTTTTTATGTATAACCGCAGGTGTGGTGGTAATTGTGGTAGTACTACCATCTTTGATTGAAACTTTTTGCTTCTGCAAAATCTGGTTTAATTCAGCATTTAATTTATCTTCTTCGATCTTATTAAAGACAGTGGTTAAACGTGCGAGTTTACGCATGATTTGTTGCGCTGCTTGCTCACGCATTACATCAATTAACTCATCACGCTCTACAGATTTGGCTAATGCTGAAAGTGGGTTATCTAAGAAAGTACGCGTAACTTTAGTACTAAATTGCTCAATACCTTGATTTGGAATCGTGACGGTATAGTTAACGGTTAAGGTTAAATCGTATTCTGCTTTACCGTTATTTTGGTATAACGATAACGTACTATCGCCAGTTGATTCACTGGTGATATTAAGGTTTGGTACTGTTGCTGCTGGTTTTACTTCTTCAATACCATGCAGTTTAAATTGGTATTTCACCATACGGGTTAATTTACCGTAGGGGTCAAAACTGGTTAATGATAATTTAGCTATTCCCTCAGGTAGCATGTAGTTACCACGAAGGTGAAAACCACAAGAAGCTGTTGTAAGCGCGAGAAGAGTAATGATAAGTAGTCGAGTTAGGCTGTTGGCCGAGAAAAAACTTTTCACGAAAGTCAGCTCCTTGAAATAAAAGAAGGTGCGCTAGGCGCAAAATTAAAGATGACTGTAATTATAAAGATCCCCGCAAAAGCGGGGATCTTGAGGTTATTGTCATGTTAGTCGAGCTAACACAGTAACCTTGATTAGTTTGCTACGATATTCAGCAGTTTACCTGGTACATAAATAACTTTACGCACGGTATTGCCATCAGTAAAGCGGGTTACGCCTTCTTCAGCCATAGCAAGTGCTTCTACTTGCTCTTTAGTTGCATCTGCCGCTACGGTTAATTTAGCACGTAGTTTACCGTTAACTTGCACAATAATCAGTTTTTCATCTTCAACCAATGCCGCGGCATCAGCTTGTGGCCATGCTGCATGGTCAATGTCTGTTTGACCTAGTGCTTGCCACATTTCAAAACAGATATGCGGTGTCATTGGGTAAAGCATTGTTACAATCGCTTTTAGTGCTTCATCAAGAATAGCACGATCTTGAGCTGATTCTTGTGGCGCTTTAGCAAGCTTGTTCATTAATTCCATGATTGCAGCAATCGCGGTATTGAATGTCTGACGACGACCAATATCATCGCTTACTTTAGCAATTGTTTTATGGATATCACGACGCAGTGCTTTTTGATCGCTGCTTAATGCTGCGGCATCAACGGTAGTCGCTTGGCCTTTTTCTGCATGTTCACGTACCAGTTTCCAAACACGTTTAAGGAAGCGGTTAGCACCTTCAACGCCAGATTCTTGCCATTCAAGTGTCATGTCAGCAGGTGATGCAAACATCATAAATAGACGTACAGTATCTGCACCGTATTTGTCGACCATCTCTTGTGGGTCGATACCGTTGTTTTTAGACTTAGACATTTTGATCATGCCTGAGTGCTCAACGTTGTGACCTTGAGAATCAACAGCAGCAGTAATACGACCTTTACCATCACGCTCAACAGTTACATCAGTTGGTGCAACCCACTCTTTACCACCTTTGTCTGTGGTGTAGAAGAACGCATCAGCCAATACCATGCCTTGACACAGTAGTTGCTTAAATGGTTCGTCAGAGGTTACGTAACCTGCATCACGAAGCAATTTGTGGAAGAAACGTGAGTACAATAGGTGCATACACGCGTGTTCAATACCACCAACATATTGATCAACAGGTAGCCAGTAGTTCGCTTTAGCAGGATCAAGAATATCATCTGCTTGTGGTGAACAGTAACGTGCGTAGTACCAAGATGACTCCATGAAAGTATCAAAGGTATCTGTTTCACGTAATGCAGGCTCGCCATTAAAGGTGGTTTTTGCCCACTCTTTATCAGCTTTAATTGGACTGGTTACGCCATCCATTACCACGTCTTCTGGAAGAATAACAGGTAGTTGATCTGCAGGTACTGGGTGAACTTGACCGTCTTCAGTGGTTACCATTGGGATTGGTGCACCCCAGTAACGTTGACGAGAAACGCCCCAATCACGTAGACGGAAGTTAACAGTTTTCTTGCCTTTGCCTTGTGCTTCAAGCTTAGTTGCAATCGCATCAAATGCTTGTTGGAAGTTTAGGCCGTCAAATTCACCTGAATTGAATAGAACACCTTTTTCAGTGTATGCCGCTTCAGAGATGTCACACTCACTACCGTCTTCTGGCTTAATAACCGCCATGATGTCGATGTTGTATTTAGTTGCAAATTCAAAGTCGCGTTGATCGTGTGCAGGAACGGCCATTACCGCACCTGTGCCGTAATCCATTAATACGAAGTTAGCTACGTATACTGGTACTTCACGGCCATCAAGAGGATGGATCGCGATTAAGCCGGTATCCATGCCTTTCTTTTCCATGGTTGCAAGTTCAGCTTCTGCAACTTTGGTGTTACGGCACTCATCGATAAAGGTTGCTAGGGCTGGGTTGTTTTCAGCCGCTTTTGCTGCCAGTGGGTGACCCGCTGCAATGCTAACAAAAGTTACACCCATTAGCGTATCAGGGCGGGTAGTGTAAACTTCTAGATCGTCTTGACCTTGAACGTTAAACGTTAGTTCAACACCTTCAGAACGGCCGATCCAGTTGCGCTGCATGGTCTTAACCATCTCAGGCCAGCCATCAAGGGTATCAAGATCGTCAAGCAGTTCTTGGGCATACTCAGTAATTTTAATGAACCACTGTGGAATCTCTTTTTGTTCAACAGGGGTATCACAACGCCAGCAACAGCCGTCTTCTACTTGCTCGTTAGCCAGTACTGTTTGGTCATTAGGACACCAGTTTACAGAAGAAGTCTTCTTGTATACCAAGCCTTTGTTGTACAGTTTAGTGAAGAACTCTTGTTCCCAACGGTAGTACTCAGGAGTACAGGTTGCGAATTCACGGCTCCAATCGTAACCAAAACCTAATAGTTTAAGTTGGTTCTTCATGTATTCGATGTTTTCGTAGGTCCACGGTGCAGGTGCGGTGTTATTTTTTACTGCTGCGTTCTCTGCTGGAAGACCAAATGCATCCCAACCAATTGGCTGCATGACATTTTTGCCTTGTAAGCGTTGGTAGCGAGAGATAACATCACCGATAGTGTAGTTACGCACGTGACCCATGTGCAAGCGACCACTTGGGTACGGGAACATAGAGAGACAGTAGAATTTTTCTTTATTAGGATCTTCACTAACAACAAAGGTCTTATTGTTATCCCAATGTTCTTGAACTTTTTGTTCAATGTCCTGTGGACGATATTGTTCTTGCATCGATGACATCCAGAATTTTGTGAGTTTAATACAAACACATTCATTGTAATCGACATAGGATAACCAAAGGTAAAGGTGTCAACAATAGCTGATAGCGATTCGGCGACCTTAATCTTGTATTTGGACGTAATTACGTAATTATTTCGCACATTGGCTGAGGATTAATCCCATGACTAAGCAACAAAAGCAGTATCAAGCAGTATTAGAAAAAGTAACTGAAGCGCTTAAGCATAGTCCAGAAGAGCTAAAGAAGTTTTTTAAGGTAACTGAGCTTTATGGTAAAGCTGCTAGTGATATGACTAAAGATGAGCTGGCGTTGATTGAAGCGTACATTAAAAGCGATCTTAAAACGACCGAGTTGTATGGCAAAGCAGCTAGCGATATGACCAAAGATGAGTTGTCATTAGTGGAAGCTTATGTCAAAAGCGATCTTAAAACCTTTACTGAAGAAGTGAAAAATAGTTCACAGCCATTCAGTGAAAGTCCATTTTATAAGTTAGTTAGTGAAAGTATTTGGAAAAATTTAGCTGAAATTACTGATAAGACCCAATTAGAGTGGATTGAAGTGATGGACGACATTCAACATAAAGGTGTTTATCAGGCGGGTGAACTGGTTGGATTAGGTAATCTTGTGTGTGAGCAATGTGGCCATACTCAAATGATCACCCATGTGACACGCATTGAACCATGCGTAAAATGTGGCTGTAAACAATTTTCACGTTTGCCATTAAACCCATAATGGGTAGTGTGATATCTTGCAATTAAAAACGCAGCGCTATAAACGCTGCGTTTTTTTATTGGTTGAATAGATACTTAATAGTCAGGTTGATCAATGGTATCTACCACGACGGCAGAATCTGCAGGCTTAATAGTAGTAGCTGGTTTTTGCAGTTGCTGCTGTTGTTGAGGTGCCGCTTGAGTTGGCTGATAGTCTTGATTAAATTGAGGCAATACGTGGTCATAGCCTTTGATTTCACGTGTCGCTGCTGTCATTGGCTCATAAGTGAATTTTTGACCTGCCAACGATGCTTCAATCATTGCACCACCTTTGGTGCGAGTAAAGATAGCCACACCATTGATGTAGCTTTTGGTCATGTAATCACTACCAGCATGCATACCAGCGCCTGCAGTACCGACTTTAGCTGATGCGCCTTCATCTAAGGCTACCGCTGATGCTTGAGCATCAAGTTCTAAACCGCCATCAATAAAACGATCGTAAGCACGCTTATCTTGAAAGAATAGAATTTCGCTAAAGGCTTGGCCACCAAATTGTAATCCAATCGATAGTTGGTATAACTTAGCAAATCCCATCGCTTTATTGGCTTTAAACACTACGCCTGAGCCATAAGCACCACCAACCCAGAAACCGCCTTTACCTACCGATGGAAACACTGCATACCCATAAGCTGAATGGAAAAAGGGTTGTGTTTGTGGGGATTTGTAAAAATGGGCTAATGCATCTTTAGTGTCATTTTGTTGTTCTTGAGCAAGTGCTTGGGTTGATAGCATCAGCATCAATAATGAACATAAGCCAATAAATAATTTGTATGGTGCTTTCATCTGTTGTTCCTTATCGTTGCTATAGGTGGTTGAGACCTGCGGAGTCGCAGCGGTTATTTATCATAAAACTTTAACAAATTCGCTGCAAAAAAAAAGGTGAAGTTATTAACTTCACCTTAGATTTTATTCTTTTTCTGTTGAGCGTAAGTCACGGAAATGTCCGCGTTTACGTCGAATGAGTAGCCAAGATAACGCTAATGCCCATAAACAGTAACCGTATAATGGCCAGCTGCCTAAGGTGGTATAAGGTGTCATGCCAATGGTTGGAATAACTTTATCTTTTAATACCCCGGTGACAAATTGTGGTAATTCTTTAGTGATATGACCATTGTGGTCAACTACGGCAGTAATCCCTGTATTTGTTCCACGTAACAACGGCTTACCAAACTCAAGCGCCCGCATTTGGGCAATTTCCATGTGTTGGAACGGTCCGATTGATCGCCCAAACCAAGCATCATTAGATAGGGTCAGTAGTAACTCTGTTTCTTTGGTGATGTTTTCGCGAATTTGCTCACCAAAAGCAATTTCGTAACACAGCGCCGGTGCAATAGAATAACCATGAGCTTGAATATTCGGTTGAATATAAGCACCACGACTAAATGACGACATCGGTAGGTTAAAGAATGGCGCTAACGGACGTAGAATACTCGCAAACGGTACAAACTCACCAAAAGGTAATAGGTGATGTTTGGTGTAACGGGTTGCGGTGTTGTAGTTATACGGGCCGTCGGCATCGACACCTAGAGTCAAAATGTTATTGAAAAATTCGCCATCAGCTTTTTGATCTAAAATACCGGTGATCACGGTGCTGTTATGAGCACGTGCGGCAGCATCGAGATTTTGTAAGAAGGTTGGAATATCTTCTTCAAGTGCAGGAATAGCAGCCTCAGGCCAAATAATAAGATCAGAACCCCAATTGTCGCGAGTTAGATCCATATATTTCATCAAGGTTGGCCAACGATGACTTGGCAGCCATTTTTCTTCTTGAGATATATTGCCTTGGATCAGAGCCACAGTAACACTGTGTTTAGGATCGGGTTTTACCCACTGCGGAATACCAGCTAATAGTGCTAAGATCGCCACTAAAATAGCAACCAGTAATGGACGCCAGTTACGGTAATAAATGGTTGCAACAATTGAGCCTGAGATCAGCATCAACGCGAGGGTAATGCCTTCGACACCTAAGATCGGTGCAAAGTGTGCCAATGGTGTATTGAGCTGGCTATAGCCCATCCACAACCATGGAAAACCAGTAAATAGCCAACCTCGAATCCAATCAAGCAGCAGCCAAATAACAGGGCCTGATAGTAATAATTGGTGGAAAGGGCGTTGACGGTTGAAGCGATTAAATAAATAGCCAAATAGCGCCGGATAAAGCGCGAGATAGCTAATTAGTAAAACCATTAAGAACATGCTGGCAATTTTAGGCATACCACCAAAGGTATCAATGCTGACATGTACCCAGCTGATGCCAGTACCAAACATGCCTAAGCCATAAAAAAAGCCAATTAATGCTGAACGTTTAGGAGATTGTTTCTGTAGTAAAAATAAGAACAGAATCAATGTTAATGGAGCAATAAATGCGTAGTCATAAGGGGCAAAAGACAAGGTTGCAATTGCGCCCGCAGGGACAGCTGCAAGCAACTGTCCCAACAAGATGAGTGTTTTTTTTGTCATCATTTACGGAGTAATGGTAGGTTGAAATGCTTCGTCAGGCACCGTTACTTGTAACTGGATAATGCGGCGGTTATCAGACGAGGTCACTTTAAATGAATAACCATTAACTTCAACGACTTCACCGCGCGATGGCAAGTGACCAAAACTCATCATTACAAGTCCGCCGACAGTATCGACTTCTTCATCACAGAACGAGGTTTGGAACAGTTCATTGAAATCTTCAATGGTTGTTAATGCTTTTACAGCGTAAGTATGTTTACTTAATTGGCGAACATCTTGCTCTTCTTCGTCGTCAAATTCGTCTTCGATTTCGCCAACAATTTGCTCAAGAATATCTTCAATCGTAATAACACCAGATACTCCACCAAACTCATCAACCACAATTGCCATATGGTAGCGTTCTTCGCGGAACTCTTTTAATAATCGATCGACTCGCTTACTTTCCGGTACAACAACAGCGGGACGTAATACTTTATCGATATCAAAAGGCTCACTATCAGGTAATAAATAGCGCAGTAAGTCTTTGGCTAATAAGATGCCTTCGACATGGTCTTTATCATCACTAATAACTGGGTAGCGAGAATGTTGGGCTTCAACAATTAAATCAATTAGATCTTCTAACTTCTGAGAACGCTCGACAGTCGTCATTTGTGAGCGTGGAATCATAATGTCCCGTACTCGCATTTCGGCTATTTCCATCACACCTTCGAGCATGTCGCGAGTGTCATGATCTATCAAATCGTTTTCTTCCGAGTCACGGAATACTTCAACTAATTCTTCACGGTTTTGTGGTTCACCTTGAAAAAGTTGGCCAATACGTTCAAAGAAGGATTTTCTACTCGGACCTTCAGTTGTTGGAGAGTTATCTTCGTTCATTATTTACTTTATCAATTAAGTGGGCATAGCCACGGATATGCGGCTTAGTTTACTAAGCCGCGGAATATATGTTGGTATATTACTACTTTTCAGAAATATAAGGATCGACAAAGCCCATGTTTTGCATGATTTCTGTCTCTAATGCTTCCATTTCTTCTGCTTCATCATCCTCAATATGATCATAACCTAGCAGATGCAGACTGCCGTGTACAACCATATGTGCCCAATGCGCATGTAGCGGCTTTTGCTGTTGAGCCGCTTCAGCTTCGACCACTTGACGACAAATAATTAAATCACCCAGTAAATCAATTTCAATAGCTGGTGGCGCTTCAAAAGGAAACGACAACACATTGGTTGGGCGATCTTTACCACGGTATTCAAGATTTAATGCATGACTTTCTTGTTCATCAACCAGACGAATTGTCACTTCTGCATCGGCTTGAAACGGTGTTACAGCAGCATTTAGCCATTGTTGGAATTGAGCTTCCGTTGGTAATCCCGCTTCGTCAGCTGTTGCAAGTTGTAGATCAAGGTAAATCGCCATTAGTTACTCTTTTTGTGATTCAATTTTAGCAGCGGTTGCCACAGCAAATAAGGCGGCTTCTTTGGCTTCTTGCTCTGTGCGACGACGTTGTTCTGCTTGTTTTCGTTGTTTTTGGTCTTCACTTTCCCACACTTCATAAGCTTGAACGATACGAGCAACCACAGGGTGGCGCACAACATCATTAGCTAAGAAGAAGTTAAAGCTAATATCCTCAACATTGGATAATACTTCAATTGCATGACGCAGACCTGAACGTGCTCCTCGCGGTAAATCGATTTGAGTCACATCGCCAGTGATCACCGCACGTGAATTAAAGCCAATACGGGTTAGGAACATTTTCATTTGTTCAACGGTGGTATTTTGGCTCTCATCTAAAATAATAAACGCGTCATTGAGGGTGCGGCCGCGCATATAAGCCAACGGTGCGACTTCAATTACATTACGTTCAATCAGCTTTTCGACACGTTCAAACCCTAGCATTTCAAATAATGCATCATAAAGCGGACGCAGATATGGATCGACTTTCTGACTTAAATCACCGGGTAAGAAACCTAACTTTTCACCAGCTTCAACCGCAGGACGGGTCAGTAGAATCCGACGTACTTCTTGGCGCTCAAGGGCATCAACTGCCGCAGCAACAGCAAGATAAGTTTTACCTGTACCTGCAGGTCCTACACCAAAAGTAATATCGTGGCCGACAATATTGGCAATGTATTGGGCTTGATTAGGTGTGCGTGGTTTAATAATTCCTTTTTTGGTTTTGATATGAACTTCTTTACCAAAAGGAATGGTGGTTTCTACCGTTTGTTCTAGTACGCCTGAAGCTTTAATCGCCAGATGAATATGATCAGGTTCAATATCAGGAATGTTGTTATGTACGGGAGCTGTATCAACATAGAGATCTTTAATTATATTGGTGACAGCTTCGGTGGTGTGCGGTTGACCAACAACACTAAAGTGGTTGCTGCGGTGATTGATTTCAACCCCTAAACGACGTTCTAACTGTTTGATGTTGTCGTCAAATGGACCACAAAGACTAGATAGACGCTGATTATTCGCAGGCTCTAAATCAAATTCTACAGTAATTATTTTGCTCAAGGTTTGCCTCTCATTGAGGTCGCCTATTAGCAGGCGACCATGTTTTCAGGGCATGCGGGTTACTTTAAATAACGCATAACAGCCTCGGTGAGACTGTTATTATTACGCATTATTCTGGAGTATATACGCCTACACCTAAGTCATCTTCACGGCGCGTTTTTGCCATCATAGCAGCTGGTGACATTGCTACGCGAAGATCCATTTCTGCTTCTGTGCGAACCAGTTCGCCACGCAATGAGTTAGTAAATACATCAATGATTTTGACATCAACAAATTGACCAATCAATTCAGCAGAACCTTCAAAGTTCACAATACGGTTATTTTCAGTACGACCACGCAATTCCATCACATTTTTACGTGATGGACCTTCAACTAAAATACGTTGCTCTGTGCCTAACATTTGACGTGCATGGCGCATCGCTTGACTATTTAGTTGTTGCTGTAGGGCGTACAGACGCTCTTTCTTTACTTCCTCTGTCAGATCACAAGGGTAATCTGCGGCAGGCGTACCTGGACGAGGAGAGAAGATAAAGCTGTAACTAATATCAAAATCGATATCACGAATAAGCTTCATGGTATCTTCGAAATCTTGATCAGATTCGCCAGGGAACGCGACAATAAAGTCTGAACTCATGGTGATATCTGGACGTACTTTACGTAATTTACGGATTTTTGACTTATATTCAAGCACCGTATGAGGACGCTTCATCATTGTTAGAATACGATCTGAACCACTTTGTACTGGTAGGTGTAAATAATTAACCAGTTCAGGGGTGTCTCGGTAAACTTCAATAATGTCATCAGTAAATTCAATCGGATGACTGGTTGTGTAACGTACACGGTCAATACCGTCTATCGCTGCCACTAAGCGTAGTAGTTCTGCAAAGCTAGCAAGTTCACCATCATGAGTAGGGCCACGGAATGCGTTAACATTTTGACCAAGCAGGTTCACTTCACGTACGCCTTGATCTGCCAGTTGAGCGATCTCAAATAATACATCATCAATAGGGCGGCTAACTTCTTCACCACGGGTGTAAGGTACAACACAGTAAGTACAGTACTTAGAACAACCTTCCATGATAGAAACAAATGCTGTTGCACCATCAGCACGAGGCTCTGGCAAGCTATCGAATTTTTCAATCTCTGGGAATGAAATATCCATCACGGTTTTTTCATTTGATTGAGAGCGCTTAATCATCTCAGGCAAACGGTGTAGGGTTTGTGGACCAAAGATCACATCAACGTAAGGTGCACGTTTGCGAATTGAATCACCTTCTTGGGTCGCCACACAGCCACCAACGCCAATCACTAGATCGGGCTTTTTATCTTTTAGTTTTTTCCAGCGGCCTAGCTGATGGAAAACTTTCTCTTGTGCTTTTTCACGGATCGAACAGGTGTTAAGTAGCAGAACATCTGCTTCTTCTGGGATTTCTGTTAACTCGAAGCCATTAGCAGCATTAAGAAGATCGGCCATTTTTGATGAATCGTATTCGTTCATCTGGCAGCCCCAGGTTTTAATCAGCAGTTTCTTCGCCATCTCTCTTCGCTCGTAGTGTTGATTCATTTCATTCAGATTACGGGCTGACAGGGTTGCATTACCTTTTTTAAGTAACGCCCTGTAGCAAGCCGCGTATTGTACTGCTTTAAACTCGGTCTGACTAGATCATCACCACCCTGAAAAATTTGTGGTCTTTTCACGGTAGCTAACGATAAAGATGGAACGATTTAAAAAGTGATTGTTCATCATAGACTTTATCAAGTGTTCCCATACCCAATTGACGCATTTGTTTACGGATCCATAATGTTCGTTGATAAACATAATTGCTCATTGGGCTGGCTTTTATTCTATACGGATCAGGTAATACTGCTGCAAGCTGCGCCGCTTGTTGAACGCTAAGACGACTGGCTGGAATATGGAAAAAGTGTTCACTTGCCGCTTCAATACCATAGATCCCAGGTCCAAATTCAATCACGTTTAAATACATTTCTAAAATACGATCTTTGCCCCAAATAACCTCCATCCACAAAGCAAAATATAATTCGATGCCTTTACGAATATAAGAATGCCAAGGGAATAAAAACACATTCTTAGCGGTTTGTTGAGTAATCGTACTTGCGCCGCGACTAGGACCATTTTTACCACTGTGATCGAGTACTGATAAGGTAGCGTTGATATTGATACCATGATGTTCAGGAAAAGTTTGATCTTCCGATGCAATAACGGCTAACTGCATATTTTTTGAAATCTGATTCAAATTTACCCATTGATGCTGAGTTTGGGCTGGATAACCTTGAGGCGGAAAGAGGGTGCGACTTATTTCCCAGCCCCAAAAAGGTGGATTAATAAATTTAAAAATAACGATTAATATAATCGGTATAATAAGAGCACATAAAATAAGTTTAACAATAAAGCGTTTAAAGCCTGCCAACATGGTGATTTGATTCCTTTCAGCAGTGAGAGACCATGGCCTGAATGGGAGGTTAACAGCAAATACATTACGGTAGTGAGCTGTTAAACGTGTTTTCTTATACAATTATTCAACATAATGGTTTGCAAGATTATAACTAAATAACAAGCCAAGACATAATAGGCAGGTGAAAATATGGAACAATATGATGTTATTGTTGCTGGTGGCGGTATGGTTGGCGCGGCAGCTGCAATCGGTTTAGCTCAGCAAGGATTTGAAGTTGCAGTTATCGAAGGTTACGCACCTGCACCTTTTGTTGCTGAACAAGTGATGGATTTACGAGTATCTGCGATTTCGCCACATTCAGTGGCATTATTAGAACAATTAGGCGCATGGCAAGCGGTGTTAGCGATGCGTTTATGTTCTTTTAAACGGCTTGAGACATGGGAACACCCAGAATGTCGAACCCGCTTTAATGCTGATGAAATGCAACTGCAACAATTGGGTTATATTGTTGAAAATCGCGTAATCCAATTAGCACTATGGCAGCAATTTGAACAATACGACAATATTAGTTTGTTGTGCCCTACAACCATGGTTGCTGCGACAGCAATTGATGATGGTTATCAGGTTGAATTAAATGATGGCACTTTGATTAAATGTGGGTTATTGATTGGTGCAGATGGCGCCAACTCGCAAGTACGCCACCAAGCGAATATTGGTATTACCGCATGGGATTATCGCCACCATTGTATGTTAATTAATATTGCAACGGCGTTACCACAACAAGACATTACTTGGCAGCAGTTTACCCCTGCCGGTCCACGTTCATTTTTGCCGTTACCTGGCCATCAAGGATCGTTAGTTTGGTATGACAGCCCAGCGCGTATTCGACAATTGTCAGCCATGCCTGCACTGCAATTACAGGCCGAGATAACCGCCGCTTTTCCTTCAGAATTAGGTGATTTTACAGTACTTAATCATGGCAGCTTTCCATTAACCCGTCGTCATGCACAAAGCTACTATAAGCCGAATGTAGTATTGCTTGGCGATGCTGCTCACACTATCAATCCATTAGCTGGCCAAGGGGTAAATTTAGGCTTTAAAGATGTTAGTTGTTTATTAGAAAAAATCAGTCAGGCTGGTAATGACTGGCAACAGCCGCAAGTACTGGCAAATTATGAGCGTTGTCGTCGACCGGATAATTTGCTGATGCAAACGGGTATGGATTTTTTCTACAGTACTTTTAGCAATAATATTGGGCCATTAAAGCTACTACGTAATGTCAGTTTACGGATTGCAGATCATACTGGTGGTATAAAAAAACAGGTACTTAAATATGCGATGGGTATTTAAACAAAGGGTACCTTGCTTTTTTAAATAGAAGTTTATTGGATAGTGCTTGTTGTTTGTGACATCTTTGTTATGGCAAAGACGAATTCACAGGAGGAAGCATTGTTTATTACCAACATCAGCCGATTTTTAACGCGACTGTGGTATTACCCGTCATTAAACATGGGATTAAGAGGCTCTGCGGCGATAATTCTGATCGGTGTACTTGGCATAGTTGGAGAACGATTAGATTTAGCTTCTTATGCCATCGTCGCAATGCCAGCAGCATTATTAAGTGGTCTAGATCAACCGGGTCCTAAACGATGGCAACGGCTCGGTATCTCAATTGTGATGTGGGGAGTTGCTGTCACGCTCTCGTTGGGGCTTTTTTACAGCCCATTACCGTTATGGCTCAGCTTTGCTATTATTGCGATGTTGCTTGCCTTTCCTGCCGTTAATGGTCCATTCTGGACACGATTAGGTATTTCTTCGCTCTATTTAGCGACGGTTTGTTTCTCTTTATTTAATCAACATTCGCCGCTACAAAACTTCCCGGTATTATTATTAGGCCCAGCGATTTTTGCGCTGTTTAGTTGGCTGTGGTTTGTGATATGGCAAAATCTAGCTTTACGTTCAAGTTTGGCTGCTATTTATAATAGCTTAGCGGATTATATTGCGTTAAGGCAGCGGATATTGTTAGGCGAAGCTGAGTTGCTGCCAGCATTATCAAACCAAAAACATCGCTTGGTTGATTTATTTAGCCAAACGATTCAATCAAGTACATCGCTCGATGCTACGACAGCAAAACGGCAATCACTGTTAGCGAGTTTACAGGTTGCAAGTGATGTTTTTGAATTAGCGATTATTGGTCATTCAACTAATCAATTACTGTTAGCTCGGTTTGAGGATCCTATTCGTCGTCAGCAGTTGATATTATGGAGCCAACATGCGCAACAAATCCTACATCGTCAAGCTAAGGCTATTCAAAGTGGTGGTCGCTACCAGTGTCAACATCAGCTGTCTGCATTAGCGCAACCTCTAGTGGCGAGTACTGTTGGTGATGCTCATGCACAATTGCGGCTGTGGGGAAGAGCGATTATTCGTATCTCCCAGGTGATTGAAAATAATAAGCCATTATACCAACGTCAGTTTCAAGTACAGCCATTTGAAATCACTTGGCGCTGGCCTGTATTTGGTCATCCTATTTGGCGTTATATCGCACGAATGGGAATCATCTTTGCTGTTGGATCTGGTATTGCCCAGTACTTTCAGTTATTACGCCCAGAGTGGGTGGTGTTAACCATGGTGTTGGTATTGCAACCTGGATTTGTCGCGACCAAAAGCCGTGTTTGGCAGCGATGTATTGGTACTATTGGCGGATTAGTGTTTGCGCTGGTGGTGATTAAATCAGGGTTACCCGTTGGTGCAATGCAATTGATCACCTTAATGTTAGTTCCAATATCATTAACGTTGATTTTACGCTATTACGTGGTGGCTGTTGGTGGTTTTTGTGCGGTATTGATATTGGCGTTAGAGTTACTTGCTCACCAAGGATTAGCGTTAATTTTACCGCGATTAATTGATTGTTTTGTAGGGGCAATAGTAGTGCTGTTAGGAATGACATTTCTATGGCCACAATGGCGCAGTCACGACATCAATAACAAAGCAACTCAGGGAATAATCACTGCAGGCGTGTTACTTAATTATGCATTTTGTCAGTTAAAAGGTGATAATCGAGCAGATTTTATTGCTGACGAGCAAGCACGGCAAACCTTAATGGGATACCGTAAAAATGTGTTGATAGCTGAGCATGATTGGGAGTTGGTTTTTAATGAAATGCAGCAAGAGCCCAAACGTACCCATAAAGATAGTGATTATCAACAACAATTATTAGAACAATACCATCAGCTTGTACATTATCTTTGTATCTTAGTTTCGATGCTACGCAAAGGGGTAGTATTGCCCGCAATTGTTGATTATCAAGTGCCGATTGAGCAAGGGATTGAAGCGTTGGTTATACAGCTACGAGATGGGGTCGATACCACATTTCCTTATCTTGATGATTTAAATACTGAGTTACAAGATGATAGCTTATCTGCAGATCAAATGACGGTAAGGGCGGTGATCATGCTGTCAGCTGCAACATTAAAACACCTCCACCAATTAAAAAGTAGTGGTGAACTGATTTAATCGGTTATCCATATATGAAGATAATAAAAAAGCCGCAAACAAAATAATATTGTTTGCGGCTTTTTTATGTCTGCTGGACGGTAATTACCGTTTAGCAGATAAAAGAAAACCTACTCAAAGAGTAGGTTTCTAATATGGTGCGGAAGGAGAGACTTGAACTCTCACACCTTACGGCGCTAGAACCTAAATCTAGTGCGTCTACCAATTCCGCCACTTCCGCAAATTTTTATTCTTAACTGTAATCAGAAAAGAAATGGTGGCTACGACGGGATTCGAACCTGTGACCCCATCATTATGAGTGATGTGCTCTAACCAACTGAGCTACGTAGCCAACATAGAATACTGAAATTAATCAATATTCTTAAAGAGTGGCAGGTCTACCTGGATTCGAACCAGGGAATGACGGCATCAAAAGCCGTTGCCTTACCGCTTGGCGATAGACCTACAGTGCTTATTTTCATAAGACTTTCACAAAACTAGAGAGAATGGTGCGGAAGGAGAGACTTGAACTCTCACACCTTGCGGCGCTAGAACCTAAATCTAGTGCGTCTACCAATTCCGCCACTTCCGCAAATTGTCAGTTATAAATAACTGTTGTATCTCTAGTTGTATTAATTAAATCAGTAATTGGTAAAAAGCTGATTTAAAGAATAATGGTGCGGAAGGAGAGACTTGAACTCTCACACCTTACGGCGCTAGAACCTAAATCTAGTGCGTCTACCAATTCCGCCACTTCCGCATGATTAACTGTCGTAACAATTAATCTAAATATGGCAGGTCTACCTGGATTCGAACCAGGGAATGACGGCATCAAAAGCCGTTGCCTTACCGCTTGGCGATAGACCTACAGATTTACTTTTTCAAGTAACCTTTGCTTGTTGGGTAGTAACAAGACTTTAAAATCAGAGAGAATGGTGCGGAAGGAGAGACTTGAACTCTCACACCTTGCGGCGCCAGAACCTAAATCTGGTGCGTCTACCAATTCCGCCACTTCCGCATATTGTCAGTTATAAATAACTGTTGTCTCTGATGGTATTGTTCATATTAACCGTAGTTAAAATGAAGAATAATGGTGCGGAAGGAGAGACTTGAACTCTCACACCTTACGGCGCCAGAACCTAAATCTGGTGCGTCTACCAATTCCGCCACTTCCGCAATGATCAACTGTCGAAACAATTAATCTAAAATATGGCAGGTCTACCTGGATTCGAACCAGGGAATGACGGCATCAAAAGCCGTTGCCTTACCGCTTGGCGATAGACCTACAGTGCTTATTTTCATAAGACTTTCACAAAACTAGAGAGAATGGTGCGGAAGGAGAGACTTGAACTCTCACACCTTGCGGCGCTAGAACCTAAATCTAGTGCGTCTACCAATTCCGCCACTTCCGCAAATTGTCAGTTATAAATAACTGTTGTATCTCTAGTTGTATTAATTAAATCAGTAATTGGTAAAAAGCTGATTTAAAGAATAATGGTGCGGAAGGAGAGACTTGAACTCTCACACCTTACGGCGCTAGAACCTAAATCTAGTGCGTCTACCAATTCCGCCACTTCCGCAATGATTAACTGTCGTAACAATTAATCTAAATATGGCAGGTCTACCTGGATTCGAACCAGGGAATGACGGCATCAAAAGCCGTTGCCTTACCGCTTGGCGATAGACCTACTGGTTTACTTTTTCAAGTAACCTTTGCTTGTTGGGTAGTAACAAGACTTTAAGATCAGAGAGAATGGTGCGGAAGGAGAGACTTGAACTCTCACACCTTGCGGCGCTAGAACCTAAATCTAGTGCGTCTACCAATTCCGCCACTTCCGCATATTGTCAGTTATAAATAACTGTTGTTCTCTGATCGTATTTTTCAATTAAAGTATAGGTAAATACTTAATCGAAGAATAAATGGTGGCTACGACGGGATTCGAACCTGTGACCCCATCATTATGAGTGATGTGCTCTAACCAACTGAGCTACGTAGCCAATAGACACCGAAGAATAAAATAATTAATCGTCATCTTAAATTGTGGCAGGTCTACCTGGATTCGAACCAGGGAATGACGGCATCAAAAGCCGTTGCCTTACCGCTTGGCGATAGACCTACAATGTGCTTTTTCAAGCTTCTTTCAACTCTATTGAAAGAATGGTGCGGAAGGAGAGACTTGAACTCTCACACCTTACGGCGCTAGAACCTAAATCTAGTGCGTCTACCAATTCCGCCACTTCCGCATTTTATCAATATCGAGTATTGATTTTCAATCTTATAATAAAATTGAAATGGTGGCTACGACGGGATTCGAACCTGTGACCCCATCATTATGAGTGATGTGCTCTAACCAACTGAGCTACGTAGCCATTTTGTAGCCAACAGCCACTGCTCTTAGTGAGCCGCTTCGTTGGGAACGGGGCGCATTATGCTCATACCAGCCAAAACCGTCAATAGTTTTTTTTGATAAATGGCGAAAATACGTTTGTTCGGCGGTTATTTGGGCGAACTGGGCGAATCACAAACTGATATCTGATTTGTCAGCTATTAATGGTTAAAATTGTGATGTAACTCAATTTTATTTTTATCTACCAAATAATAAAAAATAAGCCAGCACGAGGCTGGCTTATTGATTTATTCGTCGTTATCTCAATGATAACTGAATAATAAATTATACGTTAAAACGGAAGTGGACAACATCGCCATCTTTAACAATGTAATCTTTACCTTCTAGACGCCATTTACCTGCATCTTTAGCACCTGATTCGCCACCAAACTCGATGTAATCGTTATAACCGATAACTTCAGCGCGAATAAAGCCTTTTTCAAAGTCAGTGTGAATAACACCCGCTGCTTTTGGTGCTGTTGCGCCAACAGGGATAGTCCATGCACGCACTTCTTTCACACCAGCAGTGAAATAAGTTTGTAATGACAGTAATTCATAGCCTGAACGAATTACACGGTTAAGACCCGGCTCTTCGATACCCATATCAGCTAGGAACTCTTCACGATCTTCATCATCAAGCTCTGCGATTTCAGATTCCATTGCTGCACAAATTGGTACAACAATCGCGTTTTCTGTTGCAGCACGCTCAACAACTTTGTCAAGGAATGGGTTATTTTCAAAACCATCATCGTTAACGTTAGCAATGTACATGGTTGGCTTTAGCGTTAGGAAGTGCAGGTAATCAATCGCTGCTTTTTCTTCTTTGCTTAGTTCCATTGAACGTAGCATGCCGCCATCAGTTAATAGTGGCAACATTTTTTCTAATACTTTGATCTCGAATTTAGCGTCGTTATCGCCACCTTTTGCACGCTTTGCTAAACGGAAAATAGCACGCTCACAAGTATCAAGGTCAGCCATTGCTAATTCAAGGTTGATGATGTCGATATCTTCAAGAGGGTCAATACGGCCAGCAACGTGAACGATATTGTCATTTTCAAAACAACGAACAACGTGACCAATCGCATCAGTCTCACGAATGTTAGCTAGGAACTTGTTACCAAGACCTTCACCTTTAGATGCGCCAGCAACAAGGCCTGCGATATCTACAAATTCCATTGTGGTTGGCAGAATACGCTCTGGTTTAACGAATACTGCTAATGCATCCATACGTGGATCTGGTACAGGTACCACACCTGTATTTGGCTCGATAGTACAGAATGGGAAGTTAGCTGCTTCGATACCTGCTTTTGTTAAGGCATTGAACAGTGTTGACTTACCAACGTTTGGTAGACCTACGATACCGCATTTAAAACCCATGGTTTGTAACCCTTTTGGTGATTATTTTGTAACAACTCAATTATAGTACTCACACGAGTCTATAACGACGAAGTAGTTCTGTTGCCAGTGCGCTACTCTGCCTTGAATGAATGAAGACGATTTTGTGCCTTACTAAGGCCGTCTTTTAGAAGCACATCAATACAACGAACTGATTCATCAACCGCTGCATCGATAAGTTCTTGTTCTTTGGCCGGTGCTTTTCCTAGCACGTAACCAGCGACTTTATTTTTATCACCAGGGTGGCCAATAGCAATCCTTAAGCGATAGAAATCTTTGTTGTTGCCCATTTTGCTAATGATATCACGCAAGCCATTATGACCACCGTGACCACCGCCTTTTTTGAACTTGGCAACACCAGGAGATAAGTCAAGTTCGTCATGGGCAACTAAAATTTCTTCCGGTTTTATTTGGAAAAAATTAGCCAATGCAGATACAGACTTACCTGATAAATTCATGAATGTGGTTGGGATCAACAAGCGAAGATCTTGACCATTAGTTGTGATCCTGCCTGTGAGACCAAAATATTTTGGATCTGGGCGCAGGGTAACATTATGGACTCGAGCTAGTTCTTCAACGACCCATGCACCAGCATTATGACGGGTTTTTGCATACTCTTGGCCAGGGTTTGCCAGGCCGACAAGTAACCGAATATTATTACTCACGCTTGTCTCTCTTGTCATACAGCCGTAGTGATAGCGTTTTGTGATAACCATTATGATGGCTAAACCGCATAATCAGCGGGTTCAAAACGCGCGCTATATTATACCAAACGAAGCTAAATTGATATGGTTCTGCAGTGATCTGCTATTGGCGTAGTGCGCAAAAAATAAAACGCCCCGCAAAAGCGAGGCGTTGGTTTTTATTTAGCTGAGAATTTTACTGAGAAAAATCTCATCCTAATCACACGTGATTAGTGTTCAAACATAGCTGAAATTGATTCTTCGTTACTGATGCGACGGATCGCCTCAGCTAGCATGCCAGACAAGGTTAGTACTGATACTTTACCTGTTGCTGCAATTTCTTTTGTTAGTGGGATTGAGTCAGTAACAATGATTTCGTCAATCACAGATTCAGTGATGTTTTGTAGTGCGCTACCAGAGAATACTGGGTGAGTAGCATAAGCAAATACACGTTTCGCACCGCGTTCTTTTAGTGCTTCAGCTGCTTTACATAGTGTGCCACCAGTATCGATCATGTCATCAACGATAATACAATCGCGGCCTTCAACATCACCGATTAGATGCATAACTTGAGAAACGTTAGCACGTGGGCGGCGTTTATCGATAATCGCAATATCCGTATCATCTAATAGCTTAGCAATAGCACGCGCACGTACTACACCGCCGATATCAGGAGAAACAACCACTGGATCTTGGAGATCTTTCGCTAACATATCTTCAAGTAGTACTGGGCTACCAAATACGTTATCGACAGGAACATCGAAGAAACCTTGGATTTGTTCAGCATGTAGATCAACCGTTAATACGCGGTCAACGCCTACATTAGATAGGAAGTCAGCAACAACTTTAGCAGTGATTGGCACACGAGCAGAGCGTACACGACGATCTTGGCGTGCATAACCGAAGTATGGAATTACAGCAGTAATACGACCTGCAGAAGCACGACGTAATGCATCGATCATAACAACCAGTTCCATTAGGTTGTCGTTAGTTGGTGCACAAGTTGATTGAATAATAAAGACGTCGCTACCACGAACGTTTTCATTAATTTGCACACATACTTCACCATCGGAGAAACGGTCAACCGTTGCGTCTCCTAATGAAATATAAAGACGATCAGCGATGCGTTGGGCTAGTTCTGGTGTAGCGTTACCAGCAAACAGCTTCATATCAGGCACGGTGTAAACCTCAGGTTGCGTCCAAGTTGTAATTACTGACAATCCATAGAATATGTGGCTAGCGTTGTCATCAAAGGAGATACGTTAACACCTTTTGCGACAAATCCCTGGAGCCAGTCAGGTAAATTATTCAAAATATCATTAGCATTTTGCTCAGTGTCACATTCTGCAAACACACAAGCGCCAGTACCAGTTAATCTTGACGGCGCATATTCTAACAGCCATGAAAGCGCCTGATCAACCTCAGGATTAAGACTTCTTACAATTTTCTCGCAATCGTTTTCGTAAACGTCACGTAACAGGGCATCTAAGCTACGTTTTTTGGTATTTCGAGGTAATTGCGGATGGTTGAAAATTTCAGCAGTTGCGATGCTAATATCGGGCTTTGCGATTAAATACCACTTTTCTTGTGGTGCTGCTGGCTGTAATTTTTCACCAATACCTTCAGCAAATGCACTGTGACCACGAACAAAAACAGGCACATCAGCCCCAAGTTTTAAGCCGATAGTGGCAAGTTCATCGACGGATAAATTGGTTTGCCATAGAAAATTCAATGCCACTAATGTTGTTGCAGCATTAGACGATCCTCCTCCTAAGCCGCCGCCCATAGGTAAAATTTTATCAATATGGATCTCAGCCCCGAAATCGACTTGTGCCGCTTGACGCAACGCAACAGCGGCACGGTAGATTAAGTTATCTTCTGTAGCAACGCCTGTTATTGCTGGTGTGAGGGTGATGTTATTATCTTGACGAGCAGTAATGGTTAATGTGTCACCATAATCGACAAACTGAAATAAGGTTTGTAAGTCGTGATAACCATTGTCTCGTTGACCTGTAATGTAGAGAAAAAGGTTAAGCTTGGCAGGTGCTGGCCACTGCGTAGCAATATCAAATTTAGCGTTATGGTTCATGAAAGCGACTCATTAGTTACGTGAATTTTAAGCATTAAAAAAACAAAGGCGTATTTTTATATCTTCCAAGTGGAGACTTTTATTTTGATGGTTAATTGGCCTTGTTTTAAGGTCATCAATATTGGTAGCGATGGTACCTTAGTATTATCGTAACTACTGTAATGCATCTCCCAAGTGCGGCCATCAATTTTTTTGGTTAGCATGGCAACTTGGTCATTCTTATTGAGTTGATAATGATCTGCACCAGTCGGAAGACCGATTAACCAATCACGCATTTGTTGAAGTGGTAAATTAATACCCGTCAGTTGTTGCACTAATTGTGCGGCATCGGTGCCATGATAAGTATGACCATCGGGATCGGTAAGTGTGACCGCATCAGGGGCTGCATTTAATTTAAGAATGGTTTTATACATTTTGGTTAAAATGAGTTGATAATCATCGGCTTTATTTTGCCAATTAAAGGTTAAGGTAACTCGTTGCTGAGGGCTGATGTAGCCAAATACGCCTTGAGCATGATAACGGGTGAGTTGTTGCAGTTGAGCTTGATGAAGTGACCAATCAGCTTTATGGGTAATTATCGGTTGTTGTGCACAGCCTGAAAGAAGTGATAATGATAAGGCGAAAAGAGAGAGTAGCCATTTTTTTTTGTGGTTAGTCACTGCTTTTTTTTGAACTGATGTCACAGTAGCTGAGAGAAGATTTGTAGCAAGATTACGCAATATCATCGTAGGAAGTCTCTATCAGAATGAGCCAAAACAATAGCGATAATTTAATCGAAAGCCAAATTATAACCATTAATGATACGAATAAGGTGGCTAAAAAACGATAAAAATGGTGTCATTACCGATTGATTACCTCTGTTGCCTTTTATTACGACATGGCATCAAGTAAAATCTTCATCTTAGATTTTTTCATTGCCGAAGTGGGTATACTGTTTCCATGACCTTGCTTGCATTAGGAATCAACCACAAAACAGCTTCTGTTGATTTGCGTGAGAAGGTAGCTTTTTCTCCTGAAAAACTGTCTTTGGCACTGCAGGAGCTTAAAAACCATCCTGAAGTCTCGAGTGCGGTGATTGTATCTACATGTAACCGAACCGAAGTTTACTGTGAGTTATTGCAGTCAGGACCGGGTGTGATTATTGACTGGTTGACCAAATTTCATCAGATCACAGCCGAAGAATTGATGCCAAGCCTGTACTTTCATGAACAACAAGCCGCAGCGCGCCATTTAATGCGTGTTGCGTGTGGGTTAGATTCGTTAGTATTAGGTGAGCCGCAAATCCTAGGACAGGTGAAGCAATCTTATTCGGAATCAAAAGACAATGGAACTGTAGTTGGTACCTTAGAAAAATTGTTTCAAAAAACATTTACCGTTGCCAAACGGGTTCGTACTGAAACCGATATTGGTGGTAATGCAGTTTCTATTGCTTATGCAGCATGTTCGTTGGCAAGACAAATTTTTGAAGCTTTATCGGGTGTGACAATGTTGCTCATAGGAGCAGGGGAAACCATTGAATTGGTTGCTCGTCATGCTGTTGAGCAAGGATGTAACCGTTTAATTGTTGCCAACAGAACCCGTGAACGTGCACTTAATCTTGCACGAGAGTTTGGCGCTGAAGTGATAGGTTTAGAAGATATTCCTGACTATCTTCATTGTGCCGATATCGTCATTAGCTCAACAGCTAGCCCATTACCTATTGTGGGTAAAGGCATGGTTGAAGCGGCCTTAAAACGTCGCCGTAATCAGCCGATGTTATTTGTTGATATTGCTGTACCGCGTGATATTGAATCACAGGTTGGCGATCTTAATGATGTGTATTTATATTCTGTCGATGATCTGTATTCGATTGTCGAGAAAAATCGTGAGCAACGTAAAGTAGCAGCGATTCAAGCTGAAGCGATCATCGCTGAAGAAAGTATTACTTTTATGCAATGGCTACGCTCACTGGAAGCGGTCGATAGTATCCGTGACTATCGTCAATATGCTGAAGCAATAAAAAATGAGCTGTTACAACGCAGCTTACAAGCAATCGCCAATGGTACCGATCCTGAACGAGCCTTGGTAGAATTGAGCAATAAACTAACCAATAAGCTTATCCATGCTCCGACAAAAGCCATGCAGCAGGTTGCCAAAGATGGTGAATCTGACAAATTGGTTGTGATCCGTGAAGCACTCGGGCTGGATTCCTATAACGATTAGCAGTTGATGGCTTTGGCCGTTACTCCGCACTTAATTAGAAGATTATGAAGCAATCAATTTTAGTTAAATTAGAAACGCTGGTTGAACGTTACGAAGAAGTTCAACACCTACTGGGTGATCCCAGTGTCCTTAGTGATCAAAACCGATTTCGTGCACTATCAAAAGAATACTCTCAGCTTGAAGAAGTGACCAAGAGTTTCCAAGCGTACCAACAAGCGCAAGAAAACCTTGAAGCTGCAGAAGAAATGGCACAAGAAGATGACGCTGAAATGCGCGAAATGGCGCAAGAAGAAATCAAAGATGCTAAGGCTGAAATTGAACGTTTAGCCGATGAGTTACAACTATTATTGATTCCAAAAGATCCTAATGATGATCGTAACTGTTTTGTTGAAATCCGTGCTGGTGCTGGCGGTGATGAAGCAGGTATTTTTGCAGGTGATCTGTTCCGTATGTACAGCAAATACGCTGAGCGTCGCGGTTGGCGTATGGAGATCATCAGTGAAAACCGTTCAGAGCAAGGCGGTTATAAAGAGATGATCGCTAAAGTTAATGGCGATGGTGCTTATGGCGTTCTAAAGTTTGAGTCAGGCGGTCACCGTGTACAGCGTGTTCCTGCGACTGAATCTCAAGGTCGTGTTCATACTTCTGCTTGTACTATCGCGATTTTACCTGAAATTCCAGAAGCTGAAATTCCAGAAATTAATGCGGGTGATTTACGTATTGATACCTTCCGTTCATCAGGCGCAGGTGGTCAGCACGTTAACACCACCGACTCTGCTATTCGTATTACTCACTTACCAACCGGTATTGTAGTTGAGTGTCAAGATGAACGTTCGCAGCATAAAAACAAAGCGAAAGCGATGTCAGTGCTAGCAGCGCGTATCATCAAAGCTGAAGAAGAGCGTCGTCATGAAGCAGAAGCAAGTACCCGTCGTAACTTGTTAGGTTCAGGTGATCGTTCTGACCGTATTCGTACTTACAACTACCCACAAGGTCGTGTATCAGACCACCGTATTACGCTAACACTTTATCGTCTAAATGAAGTGATGGAAGGTGATTTAGATGCATTGATTCAACCGGTATTTACTGAATATCAAGCGGATCAACTTGCAGCGATGGCTGAGCAAAACTAATGCCACGTAGCATTGAATGTTTATTACAACAAACCAATGCACAACTTGCGACTGCGGGCTCTAATAGTCCGCAGTTAGACAGTGTTGTATTGTTATGTCATGTATTAGATAAACCACGTAGTTACTTGCTAACTTGGCCGGAAAAGCAACTTGATGAGGCGCAATTTGCGGCTTTTTCAGCATTGTTAGCTCGTCGAATTGCTGGTGAGCCGATTGCTTATATCGTCGGTGAGCGTGAGTTTTGGTCACTGCCGTTAAAAGTGTCACCGTCAACATTAATTCCCCGTCCTGATACTGAAAGGCTGGTTGAATTAGCACTTGAAAAAATACCAGCAACAACATGTCAGGTACTTGATTTAGGTACAGGTACGGGTGCAATTGCCTTGGCGATAGCATCTGAACGTAATGATATTGCTGTTACGGGAATCGACTTACGTCCAGAAGCGGTGGCATTAGCGACTGAAAATAGCCAGCGACTCAATATGACTAATAGCCGTTTTTTAGCCGGTAGTTGGTATAGTCCTCTTGAGCAACAACCTCAATTTGCCGTTATTGTCAGTAATCCGCCTTATATAGATGAAGCTGATCCGCACCTTATTGAAGGTGATGTTCGCTTTGAACCTAAAAGTGCGTTAGTTGCAAGTGATAATGGACTCGCCGATATTCGTATTATTAGTCAAGATGGACGTCAATATTTATTGCCTGGGGGCTGGTTACTCATGGAGCATGGCTTTGAACAAGGCGCTGCCGTTCGAGCTATTCTGGAGCAATTAGGTTATGTACAGGTATCAACAAGTCAAGATTATGCTGGGCTCGATCGCGTAACGATGGGGTGCTGGCTAGGAGATTATGCGTAATGATGTACATGGCAATGAAACATATTCACCTTACCGCAATTGCGTTAAGCGTATTACTGTTTGTTACTCGCTATATAATGGTGATGACAAACTCAGCAATGATTAATAAAAAATTCTTTAAAATAACCCCCCATGTCATTGATACGATCATGCTTGCTTCTGGTGTGGCATTAATTTTTATTACTGGATTTATACCGTTTACAGCGGGTAATGGCTGGTTAACTGAAAAATTAACCTGTGTACTTGCCTATATTGCATTAGGTTATTTCACCCTTCATCATGGGAAAAACAAAGTATTTAAGACGTTTGCCTTCTTAGGAGCGATTGGGTGGTTAGTATTGGCTGCACAATTAGCGATCACTAAAACGCCTATCTTGGGCTAGTGTGAGTAGTATCATGATGCCATTTAATGAACAAGATCTTAATCAGATGCCGTTGGTTGATGGAGCGATTGCTTTCATGGCTGAAGTCGACATTGATTTTCCTGCGACATGGGTAGAATTACGTTTGACTCAACTGGTACAAGAAGCGGAACAAACGCTGATGCACGAGCTTAACCCTCGTTTGCGTCTCGAAGGTTTGTTGCGACTTTTTTATCATGAGTGGGGCTTTCAAGGTGATCAACAGCAATATTTTTCATCAGATAATGCTTTTCTAGATAAAGTCTTAGAGCGTCGTAAAGGGATTCCAGTTAGCTTAGGCGCTATCTTACTTTACTTAGCTAAGCACCTTGAATTACCAGTTGAAAATGTAGGTTTTCCAACTCAGTTTTTATTGAAAGTTATATGGTCACAAGATGAAATTCAATACATTAATCCTTTTGATGGTGAATTTGTGAGTGTCCATATTTTGCGGAGTTGGTTGATCGGCCATCGTGGTCCATTTGCTGAATTTAAACCTGAATTTCTTGATGCGCAGCAAAATAATGTCATTTTATCGCGTTGGTTAACGGTGATGAAAAGTGCGTTATTGCGTGAAGAACAATTTACAGATGCGTTGCGTTGTAGTGATTTAGCCTTAGCATTAAACCCTGGTGATCCGCATGAGATCCGTGATCGCGGTTATATTTACCAGCAACTTGATTGCCTTCATGCTGCAGCGGTTGATTACTCTTATTTTATAGAACAATGCCCAGAAGATCCTGCTGCAGATTTGCTTAAACTTCAAGTAGATGCTCTGTCTGAAGAGCCTCTTACCTTGCACTAGATGAGAAGATAAATATGATGCAACAAAAAATTGTTCGTGTTGGTGATATTGACGTTGCTAACGATAAGCCATTTGTACTTTTTGGTGGCATGAATGTGCTAGAGTCACGCGACTTAGCAATGGAAATCTGTGAGCACTACGTAGAAGTAACCAATAAATTGGGTATTCCTTTCGTATTTAAAGCATCTTTCGATAAAGCAAACCGTTCATCTGTACGTTCGTACCGTGGTCCTGGTTTAGAAGAAGGTTTAAAAATCTTCCAAGAATTAAAAGATACTTTTGGTGTGAAAATCATTACTGATATTCATGAAAAAGAACAAGCTCAAGTTGTTGCTGATGTGGTTGATGTGATTCAATTACCTGCTTTTCTTGCTCGTCAAACGGATCTTGTTGAAGCGATGGCTAAAACAGGCGCTGTGATTAATGTTAAAAAACCACAGTTTATGAGCCCTGGCCAAGTGGGTAACATTATTGAGAAGTTTGCTGAGTGTGATAACCACAATGTGATTCTATGTGAGCGTGGCGTATTACACGGTTATGATAACCTTGTAGTTGATATGCTTGGCTTTGACGTAATGAAAAAAGCGTCAAACGGTAGCCCAATTATTTTTGATGTTACTCATGCACTTCAATGCCGTGATCCACTTGGTGCAGCATCAGGCGGTCGCCGTGAGCAAACTATTGATCTTGCACGCTCTGGTATCGCAACTGGTATTGCAGGTTTATTTATGGAAGCGCATCCAACGCCAGATTTAGCACGTTGTGATGGCCCATCTGCTTTCCCATTAGATAAGCTTGAACCATTTCTTGCACAGATTAAGCAACTTGATGACTTAATTAAGAGTTTTGCTCCGATTGAAATCAACTAATTAATGTTGTTGAGATACATTGAGCCCTATAAATTCTATTTATAGGGCTTTTTTGTGTAAAAAGCATACTAAATAGGAAAAATTGTTTAATTGTAAAATTTGGTTTTTTATTCTGATTTTTGTACTTAAAACTGAATTTATATTCTATAAATTAGCTATATTTTAGCTGTTATGCTTTATTGGAATTAAAAATATCAGGGTGATCTGTGTCACTTTTTTTTTGAGTCTTGGCTCTGGTCGTTTCATACTACTGCTAAGTTTTATTAGTCGTAGTGAGTTACCGTGTCAATGTCACAAGATCTTTCCGCTCTCGAAGCAAAAACCGTCTCCTCAAGTTGGACCAAACATGATACCAGCTGGATGTTGAGTCTATTTGGTACATCTGTTGGTGCTGGTATTTTATTTTTACCGATTAATATTGGTTCTGGTGGTTTTTGGTCATTAGTTATTATGGCACTGCTTGCCGGACCGATGACATTTTGGGCTCACCGTGGACTGGCTCGGTTTGTTTTATCTTCTAAACAGCCAAATGCTGATTTTACTGACGTGGTTGAAGAGCACTTTGGTCAGCGTTATGGGCGTTTAATTTCTTTATTATACTTCTTATCTATTTTTCCCATTTTGTTGATTTATGGTGTCGGTTTAACCAATACCGTTGATAGTTTTATGGTGCATCAACTAGGCATGGCTGCGCCGTCTCGAGTGATACTTTCAGGCTGTTTAGTGTTTGGCATGATAGCGATTATGTTGGCTGGTGAAAAAACCATGTTGCGCGTATTTGGCATGATCGTGTATCCGCTAACGTTTATTTTGGCTGGTATTTCAATTTATTTGATTCCAAGCTGGCACATGCCTAATTTTAGTCTTAATCAAAGTGTGGGTGATTTAAGTGCCTCGCTATGGTTAGCGATTCCAGTGGTGGTGTTTGCATTTAGTTATACACCTGTCGTGTCAGGGTTTGTTAATGCGCAGCGTCGTCAATATGGTTATCACGCCCATACTAAATCAGAGACTATTTTAAAACGAACTTCTGTGATGCTAATTGCATTCGTGTTATTTTTTGTTTTTTCATGTGTCTTGAGCCTAACGCCAGCACAGCTTCAACAAGCAAAAGTGGATAATGTGTCAGTGTTATCGTATCTAGCCAATGTTGAAGATAGTCACTTTATTATGATTTTAGGACCTTTAATTGCTTTTATTGCGATTACATCATCGTTTTTAGGTCACTTTATGGGCGCGCGTGAAAGCTTTAATGGTCTAGTTGCTAAACAAACATCATTACCGATTAAAACTATCGATAAGATCGGTGTTGTGCTGATGTTTATTAGTATTTGGTTTGCTTCGGTAATGAACCCAAGTATTTTAGGGATGATGGAGGCTTTTTCCGGACCTGTTATTGCAATGATTTTATTCTTGATGCCAATGTTGGCGGTGTATCACATTGAAAGTCTGAAAATCTACCGTGGTAAACTAAGTACTTACTTTATTTTAGTTATGGGGTGTTTAGCGGTCGGTGCGATTGTGTTTAACATGGTTAAATAGCCCCTCTATAAATAAAGGCTTGCTACTCTTCATGTCGTATTTATGCAGACAATAGAGTTGCAAGCCTTTTTTAGATGGCGATTATAGCGGTACTGTTACAGTTTAAAACGATTGATCTCTTGCTGTAATTCATACGATAAGGTTGATAACTCCGCCGCTTGTTTTGCAGCTTCGCTGGCCTCAATAGCCAATTCATTTGAAACATCACGAATTCCCTCGGTATTGCGAGTAATTTCTGATGTTACTGATGATTGCTCTTCTGCAGCAGATGCTATTTGGGTTGCCATATCACTGATGTCATTCACCGCAGTGGTGATTTGCGACAAGCTTGCCGAGGCTGAGTTGGCATCATCAACACTGGTTTCAGCTAAGTGGCGGCTATCTTCCATTATGCCAACGGCTTGACCTGTTGTTTGTTGTAAGGTCTCAATCATTTGTTGAATTTCTTGGGTTGATGCGTGAGTGCGTTGACTTAAGACTCGTACTTCATCGGCAACCACAGCAAATCCTCGGCCTTGCTCACCAGCACGGGCTGCTTCAATAGCAGCATTAAGAGCAAGCAAATTAGTTTGTTCAGCAATCCCTTGAATGGTCGAAAGAATAGTATTAATGCTCTGTGCATGACTATTTAATGCACTTATCACTCCAGTGGCAGTTTCAACTTCTTGAGCAAGACTCGCAATTGATTGTTGGCTTTGATTCACTTGAGTGGTGCCATGACCAGACGCGATGACAGTCTCTTCTGAGGTACGCGCAGTGTTTTCAGCGTTTGATGCTATCTCATGGGTTGCGGCAGCCATTTCATTAATAGCTGTTGCGACCATATTAATTTCATCTTGTTGAAATTGAATACGAGTACTACGTTCTTCTGCTTGAGAGGCGGTGATGTGAGATTGCTGACTGAGTGTACTAGAAACATGGCTTAAACGGGTCAGCATGCTATGTAAGTTACTCACAAATGCGTTGAAGTTGTGGGCTAGTTGACCCACTTCATCATTACTATGAGGCTCAAGGCGACGAGTTAAATCACCTTCACCGCTAGCAATTTCAGCTAATGCAGCAGAAACACGGTTAAGATCGCGGAATAACAGGTTGACTAACAGTGTTAAGGCTACAATGACACATAGCGTTATGATGAACGCGGTAATGATCAATTGTTTGAGTGCGGTATAATAGCTGGCTTCTTCTGTAGCCAGATCCATTTCTAACGCTAATATCCATTCGGTATTTGGAATATTTTCAAAATAAAGCACTTTTTGTTGACCATTAATGGTTAAATTTAGTGCTTTGTTAGTCGCAATTTGTTGCTCAATATTATTTATGGTGAGCTGATTGCTATATTGCGCTAATGGCTTGAGTAATAATTGCTTATTTGGGTGAGCAAGAAAACGGTTATCTTGTTTGTTAATCAGCATCGCAACCGCATTTTGACCAACATTGAGGTTGATAACATCATTAATAAGTTGGTCGATCAATACATCGGCACCAACCACACCAACCTGTTGACCATTATTGATTAATGGCTGTGCAATCGTGACTAATAACGCGTTAGTGATTGCATCTTGATAAGCAGGGGTAATAATTTGTTTACCCGCGGTTTGAGCATCACGATACCAAGGACGTGTTCGAGGATCATAGTCTGCACGATTACGCTCAGGATGCGAACGATGCATTGCGCCATCAATAGTGCCGAAATAAATATCATCAAAACCACCACTTTTACGTGCTTGTTTTAAAAACATGACGTTATTGGGCTGATTATAATAGCTGTCAAAGGATTGAGTAATCGCACGACGAATATCCATCCAATCTGTAATACCGATAGTGGCTGTTGAGGCAATACTGCGTGCACGTTGATCAGTATTAGCGTGGGTTTCGTTATCAAGTTGCTTGGCGGCTAGCCATGTTAATGCTGTTGCCATGATGACGACTGCCGATACGCTAGCCATGATCAATTTTTGTTTGAGGGAAAGCTGCATAGAACCATCTCATGAGTCAAAATATATCCTATGAGAGCAAATTACGACTTGCATTACAATTGATTCATTAATGATTGAATACTTTATTTTGAAATGGTTAACATATTGATATTTTGTGACTTTTTATTGACGGTTATGGTAGTGTTTAGTGTCAGTAAATTGACAGGAGATGGCTGTTTTAGGGGTTGTATAAAGAGCGACTAAGCAATGTTCATATGGATGTTTAGACGTCTAGATGTTGACACTAGTGACACATCCCATTAACCTAGGGGAAATTCTAAAATAGATATTCATTATCAGCATGTCAAACTCAACCAACACATCATCAATTACACCTTCAGCATTGGCATTGCTGCCACTGGGGGTCTTTCTTGCCTTATTTATTGGTGTCGGTAGTTACCTGACTTACCAAGGGGTAGATTTCGCTTTTTATCAATTACCGTCACCTGTTGCAGCATTACCTGCGGTAATTTTGGCAATTATTCTAAGTAAAGAAAAATTAAATAAAGCCATAGAGCAATTTATTCGTGGTGTTGGTCATAACGACATTATTGCGATGTGTATGATCTATTTACTTGCTGGTGCATTCGCAGCGGTTGCGAAAGCGTCGGGGGGAGTTGATGCAACAGTAAACCTTGGTATGGCTATATTGCCTGCAAGCATGATCTTACCGGGTATTTTTATGATTTCTGCCTTTATTGCAACGTCAATGGGTACCTCGATGGGGACGATTGCAGCGGTAGCGCCAGTTGCATTAGGTATTGCTCAAGCAGCAGGAATGGATGTTGCGTTAACCGCTGGTGTGGTTTTAAGTGGTGCGATGTTTGGTGATAATTTATCGATTATTTCTGATACAACGATTGCTGCAACCCGTTCTCAAGGTTGTCAAATGAAAGATAAATTCCGTGAGAATATTAAAATTGCTTTACCGGCTGCTATTGTCACTATGTTGTTGTTTGCTTTTAGTAGTTCAGTAACAACTTTACCTGCAGCAAATCCAATTGAATGGTTAAAAGTATTACCTTATATCACGATCCTTATTCTTGCTGTGTCTGGGGTGAATGTTTTTGTGGTGTTGAGCTTAGGTATCGTTCTTGCGGGTGGTGTGGGTTTATTTTCAATTGATAGCTACAGTTTAACGACATTTGGCAAAGATATTTACAGCGGCTTTGGCAATATGCAAGAAATCTTCTTACTTTCAATGTTGATTGGTGGTGTGAGTGAGTTAATGCGTCAACAGGGGGGGTTAGCATTTTTAACCCAATTGATTAGCCGTGTGATTGGTAAATTTAGCTCAAAACATAATGCTTCAGAAAATTCTCGCGCTAGTGAGTTAGGTATTGCGACGTTAGTGAGTTTAACTAACTGTTGTACCGCCAATAACACTGTCGCAATTATTGTATCTGGTGGCGTGGCGCGTGAGTTAGCACAAGAGAATAATGTTACCGCTCGTCGCTCTGCAAGCTTATTGGATATCTTCTCTTGTGTGGTGCAAGGTGTATTACCTTACGGTGCTCAAGCATTATTATTAGGGTCGGTATTTAAACTATCACCATTAGAAATCGTCTCTCATTCTTATTATTGTTTCTTTTTAGCCATTTCGGCTTTAATCGCGATTTTTATTCGCCGTTCAACTCCTAAATTTGAGAAAGTCTTTTAATCAATAAATGATTATTTTTAGTTGTTGAATACTTACAATATTTGTTCAAAAAGCTCGACTATGGTCGAGCTTTTTTTATGGTTTGTGATCAGAGATTTGTTTTTAATGTTGTAACGGTGATCTTGGTTGCAGAATTGTGACGTTAAATAAGTGCTGGCTTTTGATTCACCTACACTGAGCGCGATTATTTTGAAACGGTTATTTATTAATATTATTTGATTAAATAACACTATTTTTACGCATAAATTTGATTCGATTCAGCCATATAAATATTAAAACATGGTCGGTATCGTCGATTAAAATCATTAAGGTGGATAACATGAAACAACATTTATTTGCTAAGACAGCATTAACAGCTGCTCTTCTAGCTGTACTTTCTGGTTGTGCAACACCGACAGATGATACCTTACCGAAATGGAATACAGATAAAACTTATCGTATTACTATTTTACATACCAATGATAACCATGGCCGTTTTTGGCAAAATCAAAATGGTGAGTACGGTATGGCTGCGCGAAAAACATTATTAGATAGCATTCGTGCAGAAGTAAAAGCTGAGGGAGGCACAACATTATTGCTTTCTGGTGGTGATATTAATACCGGTGTGCCTGAGTCTGATTTACAAGATGCTGAACCTGATTTTAAAGGTATGAACATGCTAGGTTACGATGCAATGGCATTAGGTAACCATGAGTTTGATAACCCACTTGAGGTATTACGTAAGCAACAACAATGGGCTAATTTCCCAATGTTATCTGCCAATATTTACGATAAAAATACCGGTAAACGTTTATTTCAGCCATACCAAATTTTTGAGCAGCAAGGGATTAAAATTGCAGTTATTGGTTTAACTACTGAAGACACCGCGAAAATAGGAAATCCTGAATATATTGGTGAGATTGAGTTCCGCGATCCTAAAGTAGAAGCAAAACAAGTGATTGCTGAACTTGAAGCCAATGAAAAGCCAGATGTGATTATTGCAGCAACCCATATGGGCCATTATGAAAATGGTCAGCGCGGTATTAATGCGCCTGGTGATGTGGCATTAGCGCGTTACATGCAAGCTGGTGATTTGGATATGATCGTAGGTGGTCACTCGCAAGAACCTGTGTGTATGGAAGGACCAAATAAGAATAATAGTGATTTTAAACCTGGTGATAAGTGTACGCCAGACCAACAAAACGGCACCTGGATTGTACAAGCTCATGAATGGGGTAAATATGTTGGCCGTGCTGATTTTGAATTCCAAAATGGTGAGTTAAATCTGGTCAGTTATGATCTGATTCCTGTGAACCTTAAGAAAAAAATTAAATTAGCTGATGGTAGCCAGCAGCGAGTATTTATTCAGAATGAGATTCAGCAAAATGCTGAAGTGTTATCGTTTTTAACCCCCTACCAAGAAAAGGGCCAAGAACAATTAACAGTTAAGATCGCAGAGTCTAACGGTAAGTTAGAAGGTGATCGTAATGTGGTGCGTTTTCAGCAAACTAACTTAGGTCGTTTAATTGCAGCCTCACATATGGAACGTGCTAAAGCTGATTTTGCAGTGATGAACTCTGGCGGTGTCCGCGATTCGATTAATGGTGGTAATATTACTTATAAAGATGTGCTGATTGTGCAGCCATTTGGCAATATCGTGACCTATATTGATATGTCAGGTAAAGAGATTCTGGATTATCTAAATGTGGTAGCAACCAAACCAATTGATTCTGGTGCTTATGCGCAGTTTTATGGCATAGCAATGACGGTTGCCAATGGCAAGGTGAGCAAGGTTAATATTGGTGGTAAACCATTAATGATGGATAAAACCTACCGCTTTACGGTGCCAAGTTTTAATGCTGCTGGTGGTGATGGGTATCCAAAAGTAAACAACCATCCTGGCTATGTAAATACAGGCTTTGTTGATGCTGAAGTGCTAAAAGAGTATTTGCAAACTCATAGTCCAATTGATGCCAATCGCTTTGCTCCCAAAGGTGAAATTAGCTATAAATAACCAGTCTGGCGACAGGTTTATTGTATTTGTGGCGCTGAATTTTCAGCGCCGTTTTTTTTGTTCTTTTTAAAAAATATCTCTCGGTATATAGTTCTGTTTTGGTAAACAGATGTGGTTAGCTTCTTTGTCTATGGTGGATATAAAGGGGAGCTAATTACAGCTGTTTGATTGATGCTATGTTGTAGAGATAAATGTAATGACCCCAGCAATTAAATTAGCAAAAAAAAATAAGATTGAATTTCAAGTTCACCAATATGAACATGATCCGGCTAATAACAACTTTGGTCACGAAGCTGCTGAAATTTTAGGCTTAGATCCTCATCGTGTGTTTAAAACATTATTATTTGCTCTAAATGGTGATCCTAAAAATTTAGCCGTTGCCGTTGTGCCTGTTGCAGGCATGCTCGATCTAAAAGCGGCAGCTAAAGCAGCTGGTGGAAAAAAAGCAGAAATGGCTGATCCAAAATTAGCGGAAAAAGTAACGGGTTATATTGTGGGAGGGATCAGTCCTCTTGGGCAAAAAAAACGTTTACCGACTTTTATTGATAGTAGTGCAGAGCAATTTGAGACGATTTGTGTAAGTGCTGGACGTCGCGGCCTAGAAATAGAGCTTGCAGCGAAAGATTTAGCGACACTTACGAGCGCTAAATTTGCAACGATTGCTAAACACGATTAACCAAGACAAATATTTAAATATGGTCATTGATAAAAGGAGTTAGCGATGACACTTAGCCTTTGGCTATATTTATTAGCGATTTGTTTGCTAGGGGCGATGTCACCGGGACCGAGTTTAGCCGTTGTTGCTAAACACAGTTTATCGGAAGGGCGCTGGCATGGGATTGTAACCGCGTGGGCACATGCTTGTGGGGTTGGGTTCTATGCCTTATTGACATTACTAGGTCTAGCCGCAGTATTGCATCAATCACCAGTGTTATTTAGCGGTGTAAGTTATGTGGGCGCGGGGTATTTAGCGTATCTAGGGTTTAATGCTTTGCGCTCTAAAGGTGGGGTGGCTGCAAAATTGGCACAAGGCCAAGCCAGCACATTATTTGAAGCGGCACGTGATGGGGTAATGATTTCCTTATTCAATCCTAAGTTAGCATTATTTTTCTTAGCGCTATTTAGTCAATTTGTTGCTGTTGGTAATGAAGCATCGTCAAAGGCGATCATTATTGCAACACCACTGCTGGTGGATGGATTATGGTATACATTAATTGCATCTATTTTATCTTATCCAAAAGTGTTAACAGCGTTGAGAACCAAAGCGCAATTGATCGATCGTTTATCTGGCGTTGTGTTACTTGGATTAGCGTGTCGAGTGGTGTGGTTAGCTTAGTGATAAAAAACGCATAAAAAAATAGCCGAACATTGTTCGGCTATTTTTTTATTCATCGGGTTGGCATCTTTTTTTCCGTAACCAAATAGGGACAAAGGTATTAAGGAGTGTTGCTAATATAATCAATCCAACCCCGACCATTTTATTCCATGGCATTGGGTGGTTAAAAAACATAAATTGCCAAATAGCCGAGAAAATTAAATTAGTAAAAATAATTGGCGCTAATTGTGAGCCAGATTCTGCTAATTGATATGCTTTAGCACGGAAAACTTGAGTATTAACCGTACATACCGCCATAAAGATCAATAGTAACAATAATGGATGCTGCCAACCTGTTAATGTATGCCATTCTACTGTGGTAGTTATTGGTGAGAACATTAAAAAGGGTATCAAAAAGACAGAAGCAACAATAAAGCTCCACGCACTCACACCGACAGGTGTCAGGTTACTTTTACTTGAACGGTACATTGCTACTTGTGAGCCAGCATTAAAAATACCACCGGCTAAGCCTAATAATAAACTGCCGCCAAACTTCATTTGCTCCAGATTACCAGCAATGAACAGTAATCCTGTAAAGGTAATGCCCAAATTAATAATAATAAGGCGTTTGATTGGTGTTTTAAAAAATATACGCTCTAAAAGAGGGACAAATAAAGGGCTAGTACCAAATAAAACAACCGCTTCAACAAGACTAAGATATTTAATTGACGCAAGAAAACACAGTTGGCTACCTGTAATACAAATACCGCGAACAATTAAACCGCTCCATGCTTGTTTATTAGGTTGTGACCACTTAGTGATCGTCATTAACCAGAATGCAAGAATTGCTGGGAATAGCAATCGGAAAAAGCATAGCCATGCAGGGTCAAAACTGTGGGTTAGCCATTTAGCTACTAATCCTGTTACTGATAAGCTAAATGTAGACACTAGCATTAGCAGCATTGGACGTATTTCTGAATTCATTAGTAATCTCCTCGGGCGGCGACTTTACGTGAATTGTATGATAAATAAATTCAAAATATTTTAACCCTAGGATATATTTATTTTACTATTTTGATTATGGTATATGTTTAGAGGGAATAATATTATTTACATTACCAATCAATGTATTGGTAATGCATTTTCGAGGTTTATGGATTTAAGATTCACGGTGATTTAAATGCCGATCACGTGTCTGCTGCTTTTTTTCGGCACTCTTTTTGATCATAACGTAAAGAGCACCTGTGCCACCGTGTTGGCGCTGAGCTGAATGGAAACACAATACATCTGAAATCTGCTCAAGCCAGGTAGTGATATAACTTTTCATTAATGCTGGTGGATTGGTTCGCTCTCCTTTGCCATGAATGATCATAACAGTACGAATATCTAGTCGTTGGGCTTGCTTTAAAAAAGCCAATAGCTCATCTCGTGCTTGAGATAATGTTTTTTTATGTAAATCTAACCGCGCATGAATATCATATTTACCTTGGCGCATTTTTTTAAATACGGCTAATTGCACTCCATCACGCTTAAATTCAATCATGTCATCAGGCTTGATCATCTTGGCATGATCAAGAGACAAATAATCAATATTACTATTAGCTAATGTTTGTGCCGCTAATCGTCGAGCAAGTTGTGCTTCTGATACTTGGTGTTTTTGCTGAATTAAAACGGTATCTTGTTTTATTGGCGCAATATCAGCCATCATCTCTTTAAAGAGATCCAATTCATCATTAGACATAAAAGACTCACTATAATTAACCAATAATTTCAGTATACCTACGCGAAATAGAAACAAAAGCCAATAAATAGGAAATCTATACTGAGCTATAGATATTTAAATTTGGCCAATTATTGAATATTGTTAATGTGTTATCGTGTTTTATGTCATTAAGTTTTTATGATTGTTATAGGAAGTTAATGATTGGTGGTATTTTAATCGACATGCGCTACTGATAACCTATAAAAAAGGTTGTTTAATCAATAGATATTTTAGTTACAAAAAAAATACCGTATAGGGGTTGCTAAAATAAAAATGGCGAGTATTATAGCGACCTCAACAACGCATAGCGTGTTGAAATGTCGGTGAATAGCGCAGTTTAGTCGCGCATCTCTGATGTTAGGAATAGCGGACCAGAGGGTTGACCCTTCTAGCAGCGTTCCAGAAAAAGAATTAGTCGGTGAATAGCGCAGTTTGGTAGCGCATCTGGTTTGGGACCAGAGGGTCGGGGGTTCGAATCCCTCTTCACCGACCACTATTTATATAATAGTGGTTTATTAAACCGTTATTATCAGAGAAGGTGTTAGTCGATAACACATCTCGAAAAGAATTAATCAGTGAATAGCGCAGTTTAGTAGCGCATCTCTGATGTTGGGAATAGCGGACCAGAGGGTTGACCCTTCTAGCAGCGTTCCAAAAAAGAATTTAGTCGGTGAATAGCGCAGTTTGGTAGCGCATCTGGTTTGGGACCAGAGGGTCGGGGGTTCGAATCCCTCTTCACCGACCACTTACAATGGTGGCTATAGCTCAGTTGGTAGAGTCCCGGATTGTGATTCCGGTTGTCGCGAGTTCAAGCCTCGTTAGCCACCCCATTATTTAGGTTATCTTTTTTATAGAGACCTTGGCCTTGTAAGCCTAAACAACGTCGGTGAATAGCGCAGTTTGGTAGCGCATCTCTGATGTTAGGAATAGCGGACCAGAGGGTTGACCCTTCTATCAGCGTTCCAGAAAAAGAATTTAGTCGGTGAATAGCGCAGTTTGGTAGCGCATCTGGTTTGGGACCAGAGGGTCGGGGGTTCGAATCCCTCTTCACCGACCACTATTTAAAAGTAGTGGTTTATTAAAACCATTATTATTGTCGGTGAATAGCGCAGTTTAGTCGCGCATCTCTGATGTTAGGAATAGCGGACCAGAGGGTTGACCCTTCTATCAGCGTTCCAGAAAAAGAATTTAGTCGGTGAATAGCGCAGTTTGGTAGCGCATCTGGTTTGGGACCAGAGGGTCGGGG
>NZ_FYAJ01000016.1:0-70736 GCF_900185625.1 Photobacterium andalusiense | reverse complement strand
GTCCATTCCAACTAGTAACTGGTCGTGTATGGCGTGGTTCTGCATTTGGTGGTGTTAAAGGCCGTTCAGAGCTTCCTGGTATCGTTGACCGTTACATGGCAGGTGAATTCCAACTTGATGACTTCATTTCATTCAACATGGGCCTAGACGACATCAACAAGTCATTTGACCTATTGCACGAAGGTAAGAGTATCCGTACGGTTATTCACTTCGATAAGTAATTATCAGCCTTAATTGGCACTATTCTCAACGTATAGCAATATACGTTGAGAATTATTTCTTATGTTCACTTGTTCAATACCATAAGCTGATGGATTAGCACTTTACTCATTAACGATATAATATTTAATTTTACTTATACCCTATTTGGATACATATCTAAATCATCGTTAATTGAGAATGGCATTTGCCACGCTCTGGCATTTCTGTCAGAGCGTTTTTTATTTATATATATAGTAATATTTATTATATTTCTTGGATTAGGCACTCTAATTATTAATAAGCCTTTTTAATCCCAAGTTCTTCTTTTTATATTCTCGTTACGAAACGAACACCGAACAGAGACCTTTTTCATGAACCGTCGTCTATTCAAATCGTTACCTTTTCAATTAATGATTGCAGCTCTATTTGCGTGGAGTCTTGCCTCTTTATTACCACTGCATGCAGGTTTTGAGCACTCAACTGCATTTAAATTATTAATGCTAACCAAAACAACTTATATTGGCTTGCTCAAAATGCTAGTAGGGGTTGTTGTATTAATGTCCTTATTGCAAGGTATCACTAGTATTGGCTCAACTTCACGTTTGAAAACATTAGGTTATAAAACAATTGCCTTTTATAGCCTAACGTCAACACTTGCGATTAGCTTAGGTTTAGGGGTATCACTAGCAATACCTAAATGGCCACATTTAATAGACACTGCGCAAGTCACTGTCGGTAGTCATGTTCAATTAATTGATAATAGCGCGTCTTCTGGTGGTGCTATTGCAGAAAAATTATTTAACATGGCCTTGGTTAATCCTTTTCAAGCGCTCGCAACCACAAACTTATTGGCGATTGTTGTTTTTGCCCTATTACTTGGTATCGCATTATTAGCCAGCTTACCGCCTAAACATGCTGTTTTTGAGCTTATTTCAGGACTTAACATTGCTATTAATCGTGTTGTCTCTGCAGTGATAAAATTAGCGCCATTAGCTGTATTTGCGATTGTATTTCAATTTACAGCTCAAAGTGGCAATAGTATTTTTGGCGAATTAGCACTATTTGCTTTATTAGTCTTTTCATTAACATTAGTACACGGCGGAATTGTATTACCGTTGCTTGCTAAAATATTTACCGGTATTAAATATTCAACTTTATTTCGCGCATTATCAGCGCCAATGGCTATGGCATTTGCAACTTCATCAAGCTCTGCAACACTGCCACTATCATTGCAAACAGCACAAGAAGATTTAAATATATCGCAACCCACCAGCAGTATGGTATTGCCACTAGGCTCTATTATGAACATGGATGGTACTGCACTATTTGAAGGTGTTGCTGCTATTTTCCTTGCTCAACTCTATGGTATTGAGCTTGGAACATCAGGGCTGATTATGATTTTTATTATGGCAATGGTGTCATCTATTGGCGCGCCAGGTATGCCATCAGGATCAATGTCAGGCATGCAACTTGTGTTACTTGCCGTGGGTATTCCACTCGAAGCTATCGCAATATTGTTAATTATTGAACGACCATTGGATACTTTCCGTACAGCAGTCAATGTTGAGGGAGACTTAATTGCCGCATTAGTTGTCGATAAATGGCAGAACCAGTCAACAAAAGTGTGATCTAGGTCTTTTTTAGCATGTTATCGTGTTATTGGATAACAACCAAATATTGCTTTGACTCTCATTTAACCCTGCCATAGAATTTACACATGATGATAACAATTGGTTACTTAAACCAATTGTTATCATTAAATGTTGTCATTAAATTTTTTAACATCCTTTATATCAACAAAAGTACTGTTTACTCAACAGACGATATAATGGAGCCATTGGAAGCTCAAGGACGATGTTAACTCTCTAATAATTTAAGGCAACGACTTACCCATAAGTTTTGGTGTAGTGAATTGTCTTATCTATAAATTAATAGGTTTTAATTATGGTCAAAAAATTATTACAGTCGTTCGGATTTAGAAGTGCCGAAACCAAATCTCGTCAACTCCGTGAACGACTTGAGTTTGCTCTTCAACAAAATTTAGGTCAACGAGAATCTCGTGCTAACCGTGCTAGCAATCATTTATAAACGCTAGTTATATTTATACGCCTTGGCACGCGCTACCACAATAAGACGATTAAGTAGTACCTTTTTCTTAGTCGTGCCAGCTTGATTTAATTCACGTACAATACGCGTTACTTCTGTTTCCAAATACTTTATTGGTTTGGTTTGTACCAGACTACGAATCAACCTGTCAGCGTTCTCAGGCATAGGCTGTTGTAACGCCCATTCATAGCTATATATACTCTCTCCAGTTACGCTTGGTTCCGGCAACGAAATAGAAGTAGCTTTAGGTGGTAATTGCATATCATCAATACGTGCTAATCGTCGATAATATCCCTGTACTACAGCTGATTTATGATATGGTAACTCCCCCTCCTGATATAATACCGGACCAATTTCTTGAGCTACATCAGCCTTTGATTCAATGATAAATTGACTGGCGTTTTTATCCTTACGCACATACTGATCTTTCTTAGCATTCTCGACTGTATAATAAATTTTCGCACTCTGTTTAGCGCGTGTTATTGCAACATAGGCAAGTCGACGTTCTTCTTCAGTATCGGCTGAAATGCCTAATGCAGACCGGTTTACATAAGGAAAAGCATCTTTATCCCAATAAGGTAAGTGCACCTGTGTATACTCACAACCTTTAGCTCTAAATATCGTGGTTAATTGAACACTATTATTATTTTGAGTCTGATTTTCAGCCGCTGATTGTTGAGTATAATATTCAAAATACTGCAATGCTTTTTCACAATTTTGATCCATTGATTCTAGTACAGTTTCAACACTGTCTAAGCGCTCAACCGCCTCTTCTATTTCCGTTGCTGTTGCTTCTGTTTTCCAAATCCAAGTATCTAATTCACTATCACGACGGTACTGCTTATAAACAGCTAATGCTTTAAAATTGCCTTTACGTTGTAACATTAGCAATAACTCAATCCTATCTGTAAACGTTTCTAGGTTTAATGTCGGTTGAGTTTTTTGAGTTTGTTTTATGACAGCCAACCATTCAGAGCTTGGTCGTTGCGCTAGAGCCTCACACAAAGGGCGTAAGCTTTTATTCGGCACATAGCAATGTGGGAATGATAATAAGTTAAACAACAAATTAGCTTGGTCATTATTGGCCAACGTCAAAAAGCGTCCTGTCGCTAATACCATAATATCCATTAGTAACTTAACTTCACGACTATGAGTTAGTACTGAACCAATCGGCATGTGGTAAGGTATTTTCTTGGTTAAAAAAGCAAGTTCAAATAACATTGCTTGCGACCATCGTCTGACTAAAATAGCGACTTCTTCCGGTTGGCCACCCTGCGCAATGAAATCAGCAACTGACTGCGCAATTTCTCCGACTTGACGTGTAGTACCGATAACGTCGACCGTCGTATCAGCAACGGATTCATGAGCAATAGTCTGAAAGTCATGAAAACGCTGTTTATTATTAGCAATCAAATGGCTAGCAGCTAATGCTAAACTATGCCCGAAGCGAAAAGTATGTGACAAGCTATAAGTGGTTGCAGGCGCAAAGTCTTGTTCAAAATTAAGCATAAATTGAGGAGCACTACCGCGCCATTTATAAATACATTGATCAACATCGCCCACAGCAACTAATTGTGCTTGTGGCGACAACAATAATTTTAATAACTGATATTGAGCGGTATTTATATCTTGGAATTCATCAACCATCATAAATTGAATCTGCTGATGATAATGCATCTGTAACGCTGAATCATTTCTTAGTAGCAGGATTGTTTCAACCAGCCAATCATCAAAAAATAGCTGTTTACGCTCTTTACGAACTGTCTCAAAATTCCAAAAAGCTTCAATAATAAATTTATATTCACTGTTAATTTCAGATAGTTCAAACACTTCTTTTGGCGGCAACATATGTGCTTTTACCAGCCCAATAAAACTCATCAATAATTCAATGGTACGCGGATCTTTAAACTGCTGTTGTTTTTGATACGATTTTTCTTGAGTAGCCATTTGTCGTAATACAAGTTTAGCGATGGTTTTATCGCTATCACCATTATTAAAGTCAATCTGGTAACCCGTCGCCGCTAAATAACCTGACTGTCTTAGTAGCTGAAAACAAAAACTGTGAAAGGTATGAACAGGCACTCGTTCAGCTAATGGTATTTGAGCTAATTTGGCTTTAAAATCCGTTCGAATATCGCGGTTGAACATCAACACCAGCATATTTTCAGCTGCTATCGTCTGTAATTTATATTCAACAACACCTACTAATGTCGTTGTTTTACCCGTTCCAGCACCCGCTACACATAGTGCATTACCTGACTGATGATGAATAAAAGCAGTTTGTTCAGCTGTAAAACGGGTCATTAACAATACTCAGTAGACAATAAATGCATAGCGAGCGAGTATAACAATTGCCATCTGAAGTTTAAATCGTAAAGCCACCATTAACATCGCAAACACAAATGTAGCGTAGGTCTATTTCTATCTGTTAGAATTTGGCTAATTATAAATGGCAACATGCTATTTCCTGACCTAATGACCGTATCTATCGGTGTTATAACGACTAAGAATTACCACATGTTAAAAAACAAAAGTTTCATGACCAATGCCCTTTCGCTATTATTGTTATTCATTGGTTATATCAGCAACAACCACATTATTCTTTACTGTGGTTTATTTGCCTTTTCAGGTGCATTAACCAACTGGCTTGCTATTTATATGTTGTTTGAAAAAGTTCCCGGCCTATATGGTTCTGGCGTTATTCCTGCCCGTTTTGAAGCCTTTAAAGCAGCAATAAAAGCATTGATGATGGAGCAGTTTTTTACCCAACAAAATATCAGCCGCTTTTTAAAACAAAGTAATGTCGGACCTGCACAATTAGATATGCAACCTATCATTCAAAAGATCGACTTTGCCCCGACGTTTGACTCATTATTGAATGTGATCATGGACTCCTCATTTGGCGCTATGATCACTATGATGGGGGGAACAGAAGCGATGGAACCATTACGCGAACCGTTTATTGAAAAAATGCAACAATCAGTTACAGATATCAGCCAGCAAGATAACTTCAAACAAGCACTCAAAGAGCAACTTAGCCAACCTGAATCGTTAGGTGATATTGAGGGGACGATCGAAGATATTATCGATCAACGCCTTAATGAGCTTACCCCTAAAATGGTTAAAGAAATGGTACAAAAAATGATCAGTGAACACCTTGGATGGCTAGTGATTTGGGGCGGTGTGTTTGGTGGCGTAATTGGTATTATTTCAGCATTGATTACAGGCTAATATTCTTCGTTATCAGTCGTATTGTTTACAATAGACAATACGACTGTCGCTGTACTTTTAATCGTACACTAAACTCTCTCTTTGTTCTTCCATTGTATATCAACAATAATCGCTAAAATGGCTCTTTTTTATCCAATTAATTTCATTTATTACGCCAAAAGTGTGATAAATGTTGAATAATGATAACCAACAATGATAAATACCTGTATATGTATCCAGTTGGAATTCATTTTTCTTGGCAAATTTCTCAACCCATTTCACGGTTGCAGCAATTGTTAGTGGTTTAACAGCAACCACACTTTTATCTGCAGACCATATTAGCCCTAGTATTGCACTATGGATGACCTTTTTTGGCACCATTGGTGGGCTTTTACCCGACATAGACTCAGACCATTCAACCTCAATGAAAGCCTTATTCACGCTGTTAGCGGGGTTTTGCTGTTTTATACTTGTCAGCCATATTTATACTCACGTCGCAATGCTAGAACTGATTCTTTACGTTGTATCATTATTTATTACGATTCGTTATTTTGGCAAAACTGTTTTTGATCGCTGCACCGTACATCGAGGCGCATGCCATTCCATCGCATTTGTCACTCTTATTGCTTTATGTTGTCTACATATATGTCTCTTACTTGGCCACACAGCAACCGATAGTTGGTTAGCTGGCGGATTTGTGCTACTTGGTGGTATCGTTCATTTAGCATTAGATGAAATATACAGCGTCGATTTATCCAATAAACGCTTAAAGTCATCATTTGGTACAGCACTCAAACCGTTTGCTTTTACCAAACCATTTATCAGCCTAGCTCAAGTTATTGCGATTGTGATTCTATTTGATATCGCTCCTAGTTATGACGGCGCATTACAAGTGCTCACAAATTGGAGTCATTTCCAATTTACACCAGTCTGGTTCAACATTGAGGATACCAAACAGTGGCTATTGCATATGTTTTATATTACACCCCGTGATTTACATGCTTTTTATCAACGGTTTTAACTTCTCTTAATCAACTCATCCCTCATCATGTAAAGTACAATACTTCACTATTGTACTTACGTTTTATTATGATACGGCACTTTAGGCAATCGTTTGCTTTTTTACTGGTAGTCCAACAATGAACCTAGTATTATGCCCAATAAGATGAGTGGTTAAGCAACATTTTGTCTTAAACACTCTGTATTTCGATGCCATCATTTTGAAATAGGAATTTCACCATGAGCCTTGCTAATCAAGTTCTTGCCGTCAATGACGACCTTCCCATCCGTACAGATAAACCCGTCCATAGTGGAAAAGTACGCTCCGTTTATTGGTTAACAGAAGCAGATAGCCGTCGTCTTATTCAACAAAAAGGCTACAACGTTCAACCAGATGCTCCTTTAGCAATAATGATCATCAGTGATCGTATTTCTGCATTTGATTGTATTTGGCATGGTGAAGGTGGTTTAAAAGGTGTTCCAGGTAAAGGTGCTGCACTCAATGCAATCTCAAACCATTGGTTTAAACTATTTAAAGATAATGGCTTAGCTGACAGCCATATTCTCGATATCCCTCATCCGTTTGTCTGGATAGTACAAAAAGCAAAGCCTGTAATGGTTGAAGCTATTTGTCGTCAATACATCACTGGCTCTATGTGGCGAGCATATAACAACGGTGAACGTAATTTTTGTGGGATTGAATTGCCTGAAGGTCTAGAAAAAGATCAAAAACTTCCCCAATTACTAATGACGCCATCAACCAAAGGTATTCTCAGAGGCATTCCAAATGTTCCTGAAGCTGATGATGTTAATATCACTCGTAAAGACTTAATCGATAATTACCAAGCTTTTAATTTCCGTAATCCCAATGATATTGGTGTCTACGAAAAACTATTGGCCGATGGCTTTAATGTCATTAGTAATGAATTAGCTGATTTAGACCAAATTTTTGTCGATACTAAATTTGAGTTTGGTTATGTTACTGATGCTAACGGTGACGAAAAGCTAATTTATATGGATGAAGTCGGTACACCAGATTCTTCACGTATTTGGGATGGCGCGGCATATCGTGACGGACAGATCATTGAAAACTCAAAAGAAGATTTTCGCCAAGTATTATTAAATTATTTCCCAGATCCTGATATTTTATTAAATAAAGAACGGATGCCTGAACGCTTTGCATTAGCAAAAAATAATGCATTGCCTCAAGAAGTGTTAATGCAAATATCTAAAATATATACAGGTATTGCAGAAAAAATCACAGGTAATGCAATTGTCTTAAGCCAAGATCCTAAAGCAGAAATCATTGATATTTTACGTCATCAATATCAGCTTATTGATTAATATTTTTATAGAGGGCTATGCCACCTGTACGTCATAGCTCTCTTGTTCTAATACTAATATTCTATTCATATTTCCCTTGTCATTATTGTTTAACCCGCTTTTTTATTTACATAATTCCGCTATCAAATAACTCTCCCGCCCCAAACTACAACACTACAGAAATATAACTAACAAACACCAACTTAAATCCCAACATTAACACCCCAAAACAAAACAACAACACAACATTAAAAACCACTCAAAAAATAAATAATTACACTTACTATTTCATTAGTTTTCACACTATTGCTTTTACCATTAACAATTAATATTAATGTCAAAAAAATGCTATTTAAGCTGTAAAATAATGCATTTATTAATTGAATAAATACAACGGTCTACTTTATGATCACATTGCAATTAGAATTGATATAAATATTTATAAGAACTCATTTTTTACATTTAACAATCTCAGGAGGTTTTATGAGCAGTATTACTGATCCTACTGCCAAGAAAACACGCAGCCGCGAATGGAAAATGTTCCTTTTTATTACCATTTTTCTTTTCCCTATTTTAAGCGTCATTTTCGTTGGTGGTTATGGCTTCACCGTATGGATGTTGCAATTGTTTGTCTTTGGCCCTCCAGGTCACGGTGGTTGATTCCCTACTTTACGCTGCAAGCATCATATAAAGAGAAACAATAATGAAAGCATTTTTAAAAAGAGCTTGGCTAACCCTATCACGTCCAAGTGTTCATATTAGCCTCGGAGTACTCGCACTCGGTGGTTTTGTTGCTGGTATTATTTTCTGGGGCGGATTTAATACTGCACTTGAAAAAACCAATACTGAAGAATTCTGTGTAAGCTGTCATGCTGACAATGTCGTGCCTGAATACGTTAATACTATTCATGATAAAAACCGCTCAGGTGTTAGAGCTACTTGTCCTGATTGTCATGTACCCCATGATTGGACGGATAAAATTTCTCGTAAAATTCAAGCAAGCAAAGAAGTATTTGCTCACTTTGCTGGCTTTATCGACACTCCAGAAAAGTTTGAAGATCGTCGTATCGTGCTCGCTCAGCATGAATGGGAGCGTTTTAAAGCTAATGGCTCACAGGAATGTCGTGATTGTCACGATTATAAAGGCATGGACTTTGAAAAAATGTCACCTGTTGCTCGCGTACAAATGAAAAATGCCGCCGAGCGTGATCAAAGCTGTGTCGATTGCCATAAAGGTATTGCTCACCACTTACCAAAAGATATGGATACCAGCGGTGGTATGATTTCAGAGTTGGTACAGCTGTCACACGGTACTGACTACAGCAAAGGTGAACAAATTTACAGTGTACGTTTCTTACCCGTTTATGAAGACAAGGCTATGAAAGTTGAGGCCGGTATTCTAAACCCAGCTTCTGGTGTCAAAGTCATTGATGAAACCGATGATGCCGTTGAAGTTGAAATTGCTGGTTGGCGTAAAGATAAAGGCTATGGTCGTGTGATTCAGGAAGACTTTGGTATGAATATTCCGGTGGCTTCCCTTGTTAAAGAATCAGCACAAAACGACAAAGTTGTTGATAAATACGAAGAGAAAGTTGATGACTTAACCGGTCTTCCTTGGCAGCGTGTAACAGCAAAAGTATGGATGCCTAAAGATTCATTAGTCAATGACATCACACCGGTATGGGCGCAAGCAAAAACCGCTTACACCACCAACTGTTCTGTTTGTCACACCCAACCTGCTGAAGGCCATTTTGATGCCAATACATGGCCAGGTATGTTTAACGGTATGTTGGCATTTGTAAACTTTGACCGTGATAGTGAAGCGATTGTGTTGAAGTATCTACAGAAACATTCTTCTGATTTTTCTAATGGCCAACACTAAGCATTGATGGAGTAAATACTATGTCTGTATCAAGAAGACGTTTTCTAAAAGGCCTTGCAACAACAAGTGCGGCCACTGTGATTGGTCCAAGCTTACTCGCCTCTGCAAAAGTGTTTGCAGACGATCAAATTGGTCAAGGTACATGGCGTTATTCAGGCTCTCACTGGGGGGCTTTCCGCGCTCAAATTTATGCGGGTAAAGTACAACAGATTGAAGCGATTGAAATAGATAAAAACCCAACTGAAATGCTAAAAGGCATCAAAGGAATTATCTATAATCCATCACGTGTACGTTACCCAATGGTGCGCCTAGACTGGCTTAAAAAACACAAATTCAGCGGCGAAACTCGCGGTAATAATCGCTTTGTCCGCGTAACATGGGATGAAGCATTAGATCTGTTCTACCGTGAACTTGAACGTATTCAAAAAGACTATGGTCCATGGGCGCTACACGCAGGTCAAACTGGCTGGCGCCAAACCGGTCAATTCCATAGCTGTACTAGTCATATGCAACGTGCTGTAGGTATGCATGGTAATTACATCACCAAAGTTGGCGACTATTCAACAGGTGCAGGTCAAACCATCATGCCTTACGTGCTAGGTTCGACTGAAGTGTATGCTCAAGGTACATCATGGTCTGAAATTTTAGACAACAGTAAGAACATTATTTTATGGGCTAACGATCCGGTTAAAAACCTCCAAGTCGGTTGGAACTGTGAAACCCATGAGTCCTACCCTTACCTTGCACAACTTAAAGAAAAAGTGGCAAAAGGTGAGATCAATGTTATTTCGGTTGATCCGGTAAAAAACAAGACTCAACGTTACTTAGAAAACACCCATCTATACATTCACCCACAAACTGATGTGCCGTTTATGTTAGGGGTGGCGCACACGCTTTACACTGAGAATCTTTATGATAAAGAATTCATCAAGATGTATTGCTTGGGCTTTGATGAGTTCATTGGTTACGTAAAAGGCGAAACCAAAGACAAGATTGAAAAAACACCAGAATGGGCTGCAGAAATTTGTGGCGTACCCGCTGATCAAATTCGTGAGTTTGCTCGTATGCTAGTTAAAGAGCGTACTCAAATTCTATTTGGTTGGTGTATTCAACGTCAAGAACACGGTGAACAACCTTACTGGATGGGTGCAGTTATTGCGGCGATGGTTGGCCAAATTGGTTTACCTGGTGGTGGTATATCTTATGGTCACCACTACTCTGGTATTGGCGTGCCATCAACAGGCTTTGCAGCACCAGGCGGCTTTCCACGTAACGTCGATGAAGGTCAAAAGCCTAAATGGGATAACAATGACTTTAATGGTTACAGTCGTACTATCCCAGTTGCACGCTTCGTTGACTGTATTTTAGAACCTGGTAAAGAAATCAAGTACAACGGCTCTAAAGTCATTCTTCCAGATTATAAAATGATGGTAATCAGCGGTAACAACCCTTGGCATCACCACCAAGATCGTAACCGCATGAAGCAAGCGTTCCAAAAATTACAAACCGTGGTAACGATTGATTTTGCATGGACAGCTACTTGTCGCTTCTCTGATATCGTGTTACCTGCATGTACTCAGTTTGAACGTAACGATATTGACGTTATGGGCTCATACAGTGGTCGCGGTTTAATTGCGATGCAAAAATTGGTAGATCCGTTATACCAATCAAAAACTGACTTTGATATTTTCACTGAATTATCACGTCGCTTTGGTAAAAACAATGAATACACCCGTGGCATGGATGAAATGCAATGGGTTCAAATGTTGTATAACGATTGCCGTAAAGCTAACGCTGGCAAATTCGATATGCCTGAATTTGATGTATTCTGGCAACAAGGATTTTTAGATTTCGGAACTGGTAAACCTTGGGTTCGCCATGCTGATTTCCGTCAAGATCCTGAAATCAATGCACTTGGTACACCATCAGGTTTCATTGAAATATCAAGCCGTAAAATTGCCCGTTATGGTTACGAACACTGTCAAGGTCACCCTATGTGGTTTGAAAAGACAGAACGTTCTCATGGTGGCCCTGGTTCAGATAAACACCCATTCTGGATGCAATCTTGTCACCCCGATAAGCGTTTGCACTCACAAATGTGTGAATCAGATGAATTCCGAGCGACTTATGCCGTTCAAGGTCGTGAGCCGGTCTACATCAACCCCAAAGATGCGGCAACTAAAGGCATTAAAGACGGCGATGTGGTACGAGTATTTAATGATCGTGGTCAGTTACTTGCGGGCGCTGTAGTTACTGATAGCTATCCACAAGGTGTGGTGCGTATCGAAGAAGGTGCATGGTATGGCCCATTAAATGAAAAAGTAGGTTCGATTGATACCTATGGCGATCCAAACACATTAACTATGGATATTCCAACCTCAGAATTAGCTCAGGCAACCAGTGCTCAAACGTGCTTAGTAAGCATAGAGAAATTCACGGGCGAGTTACCCCCAGTAACAGCCTTTGGCGGCCCTATTGAGGTAAGTTAATTACATAATCTTAGCGTGATATTTAAGCCCTCGTATTCTTCATCGATACAAGGGCTTTTTTTGTGACAGCAAATCATCGTAACTTGCAATAATCAGCATCAATTAAAGCCTCATCTGCGACTTTATCATTGAATAAGTGTATCAAAAAAGAGACAGTTGTTTATTTTTTGTCAAACTTATTATGCACATGTTGATCAATCATCATGTGTGAGCGAAAATTAACTTATAAGCATGGAGGTTTATAACAATTTTATTTTATAGATATTTGATTTAAAAGGTACATACTATGTCAGGTTTTTCTTATCCTCATACTTGCCCATTAATTGATAAACAAATAGGTCGAGCAAAAGGTGATCTAACCACTTATGCGCGTGATTTATTACGTTCTTATAATATTGAAATCAGTGGTCAAGAGATGCGACTTGCTGGCGAAGAGTTATTTAGTGCACTTAGCGATATTTTTGAAAAAACACGCAAAACAAATGAAGATATGCGTACAGAAGCACACAAGCAAATAGTAGCGCTTGAAGCCGAAAATATGGAACTAAGGGCATTATTGTATTGCCAACGTATGGCAAGTTAATATCTTTATTTGTTCACTACAATGATAAATATTGCAAAAAGTGCTTTGTCATTACCTACATCTAACTTGCTAGACGCAAGCGCATTGTCTCGATAAGCCTCAAAGTAGTATGAGGCTTTCATTATTTTCGCTACACTTTATTTACTCACCCTCTATCTGACAGATGCAATAACATCTTTTTTATAACCACAGCGTAATATTTTTAACACATATAACTCTTACCATTGACCACCTTTACTGGCAACATAACAACTACCAAGGAAATAATAATAGTTAATAAACATGTACAGTTTAGTGAAATCATCAATAAAGGCCTAAGTTCGACGCCAAAGCGAAGAGCAAGCACCTTCTCACTTCCCTGATGGCGGTCGCAGCATACCCCGATGATTAAGGTTAGTTACAATGTGAATTACTTATACTAAAGCCCTAGTATTATTTATTTTTTTTATTTGATTCATATTCAATACTAAAGCTTTATTTATTCATTATTGTTACTTTTAGCTAAACAGCATTGCGCCAAAACTTGTTGCTTTTTGATTTGATGCAAGCGATTAAGATCCAGAGAACAATTGTAGTTTGCATTGAATGTATTTAACTTAAAATCAAGCGAATGCTCCCCCCAATGAAAATCTTGAAACCACATATCACCTTCAGGATCATCTTGTACATTCACCACTTGATGATCAGGCAGTGCAACCTTACAAATATGTTGTGATGATGCCAGCCCTTGGCTTATTCCTTCTTTGTAGTTCTCAAGTGTAAAACAAGGATTCATTTCAGAATTAAACACCACAACGCGAAAGGTGCCTAAATTATCAATCCATTGGGTCGACACAAAATCAATATCTATCGGTACAACAGGAGCTGGCTTAGCATGAACTTGAAATACAGTGAGTAAACAAAACCCTAGCCAATTGATGTGTTTCATCATCTCTTTCTCATTATTTATCTTAATAAATGATGTTGCTTGTACTGTGATTTTTAAAACACATGTAATAAAAAAGCCACCGCGAACGGTGGCTTTGTATGCTTATTGCGTTTATATATTAAACGTCATAAGTAGTAGAAGCAGTGTCGCCGCCTGTACCAGTCCAGTTTGTATGGAAGAACTGGCCACGAGGCTGATCAACACGCTCGTAAGTGTGAGCACCGAAATAATCACGCTGCGCTTGGATCATATTCGCCGGAAGGCTTGCAGTTGTATAGCCATCAAGGAATGTTAATGCTGATGTCATAGTTGGCATTGGTAGACCAATTTCCATCGCTTTTGATGCTACTTTACGCCATGCAGGCATGCTGCTTAGTAGAATATCTTTGAAGTACGTATCTGAGCCTAGGAATTTGATTTCTGGGTTAGCTTCGTATGCATCACGAATATTACCTAAGAATGCACTACGGATGATACAACCGCCACGCCACATTAGCGCTACGTTGCCGTAGTTTAGATCCCAATTAAACTCTTCTGAAGCTTCACGAATTAGCATAAAGCCTTGCGCATAAGAAATGATCTTTGATGCAAGTAGTGCTTGACGTAATGCGTCAACCCATACTTGCTTATCACCATCAACCTTAGCAATTGTTTTACCAAATAGGCTTTCAGCTTCAACACGTTGATCTTTCATTGAAGATACACAACGCGCAAATACAGCTTCTGTAATTAGCGTTAGTGGAATACCTAGATCAAGTGCGTTAATACCTGTCCACTTACCAGTACCTTTTTGGCCAGCAGTATCTAGAATCTTCTCAACTAATGGTTGACCATCTTCATCTTTATAACCAAGAATTTCAGCTGTGATCTCTACTAAGTAGCTATCTAATTCTGTTTTATTCCACTCTTGGAAAATCGCTTGCATCTCATCGTGAGATAAACCAAGACCAGATTTCATAAAGTGATATGCTTCGCTGATTAACTGCATGTCACCGTATTCGATGCCATTGTGAACCATTTTAACGAAGTGGCCAGCACCATCTTTACCTACCCAATCACAACAAGGCTCACCTGCAGCTGTTTTTGCTGAGATTGCTTGGAAAATTGGTTTGATTGCAGGCCATGCCGCTTCAGAACCACCAGGCATGATTGAAGGACCAAAACGTGCACCTTCTTCACCACCAGAAACACCTGAACCTACATATAAAATGCCTTTTGCTTCAAGCTCAGCAACACGACGGTTAGTATCTGGGTAGTTTGAGTTACCACCATCAATGATGATATCGCCTTTGTCTAGTAACGGAACTAGTTGGTCAATGAATGCATCAACAACATCACCAGCACGTACCATTAGCATCACTTTACGTGGTGCTTCTAGCTTAGCCACTAGATCTTCAAGAGACGTTGCGCCAATAATGTTAGTGCCTTTTGCTGCACCTTCTAGAAACTCTTCTACTTTAGAAACAGTACGGTTAAACGCAACAACTTTAAAGCCATGGTCATTCATATTAAGGATCAAGTTTTGACCCATAACTGCTAAACCAATTACACCGATATCGCCTTTCATATTATTCTCCTTGTGCTAGCAGTTTTGCTGCTGCTGCATCTAAATACCATTCTGTTTCGCCATGAGAGGCTTTAATTTTTGCCGCCGGATAAACAAGCTCTTCCGCCGGTGTACTATTTATTTGTTGTAAGACCTCAGCCTTACTGTCACCCAACACCAAGTAAGTAATACGATCAGCATTTTCAAGTAAACGTGCTGTTTTTGAAATTCGCTGTTGACCACTTTGTGGTTGAGTCGCAATCACTGCTAGTGCAGGATCATCAAAATTGGTTTGATGTGGAAATAATGACGCGGTATGACCATCGCCACCCATGCCTAATAAAATCCAATCAAATGCAGGTAAGCCATTTTTATGCGGGATCACCGCATCCATTTCTGCCGCAAAACGCGCACATTCAGCTTTAACCTCAGCTTCACCACGAATACGATGAATATTTTCTGCAGGAATACTAATATGCTTAAACAACAGATCGTTAGCTTCACCAAAATTACTTTCAGCATCTGTTGGAGCAACACAACGCTCATCACCCCACCAGAAGTGAAGCTTATTCCATTGAATATTGTCAGCAAAAGGCGCTTGCGCTAATACTTTAAACAATAATTTGGGAGTACTTCCCCCTGATAATGAAATATGTACAGCGTGGTCTTGCTGGCTCATTGCTTGCAGTGTTTCGGCAAGAGAAATAACTACATCTTGCGGAGTAGCGAACACTTTATAGTTAATCATGCTTATAACTCACAATAATCCGTATTGGCCAAGTTTTTACATGGGAAGCGCCATTGACGACCATCATTTGATAATAATTCGTCAGCTTCTTTAGGTCCCCACGTTCCCGCAGCATAACCAAATAAATGCTCTGGTTGTTCTTTGTGGTCAAGAATCGGCTGAACAAATTTCCAACAGGCTTTTACAGCATCAGTACGCGCAAACAAGGTCGCATCTTGCTTCATACAATCAAGCAGCAAACGTTCGTAAGCGGTCAACATATTAAGCGATTCAAGTTTGTCGTAATGGAAATCCATTGATACTTCTTGAGATTCAAAACCTGCACCTGGTTTTTTAAGGCCGAAGCTCATTAAAATCCCTTCATCCGGTTGAATACGAATGATTAATTTGTTCTCTGGAGCATTAGCGCCAAACACTGGGTGTGGAGTCTTTTTAAAATGAATCACAACTTCTGTAACACGGGTTGGTAGACGTTTACCTGTACGGACATAAAACGGCACACCGTTCCAACGCCAGTTTTCGATAAACATCTTCATACCAACGTATGTTTCAGTACGAGATTCATCATTAACACCGTGTTCTTGACGATAACCTGGAAGGTGTTTACCGCGAACATCAGACTCAGTATATTGACCTAAGACTAAGTTTTTATGTAAATCGTCTTCAGATAACGGTTTAAAGCTTTGCATCACTTTAACCACTTCATCACGAATAGAGTCAGCATTAATTGCAGCCGGTGATTCCATACCTACCATTGCTAATACTTGCAATAAATGGTTTTGGAACATATCACGTACAGCACCTGCACCATCGTAATAGCCACCTCGATCTTCAACACCTAATGCTTCAGATGCAGTAATTTCTACATAATCGATGAAGTTACGGTTCCACAATGGTTCAAACATACCGTTAGCAAAGCGGAAAACTAATAGATTTTGTACCGTTTCTTTACCTAAGTAATGATCAATACGATAGATTTGATGCTCTTGGAAACATGCGTGGATTTGCTTATCTAATGCAATTGCAGATTCAAGATCATAACCAAATGGTTTTTCAACGATCAGATTTTTCCAACCGTCAGCTTCATTGTTAAGACCATGAGCTGCAAGACATTCAGGAATAACACCGTAAAGGCTTGGCGGTGTCGCAAGATAAAAGACTGCATTACCGCGAGTATGATGAGTATCTTTAAATATGTCTAAACGCTGCTTTAATACTGCGTATTCTTCAGCGTCAGAAGTGTTTAATGCTTGGTAATATAAATGCTGACAAAACTTCGTTAATGTCGCCGCATCTGTTTTTTCATTTTCTTCTAATGCAGAGCGAAGCTTATCACGAAAATCCTGATCGCTATATGCCGTACGACTAACACCTAAAATTGCGAAATCTTCCGGCAATAAACCATTAGCGTATAAGTGATAGAACGCAGGAATTAATTTACGATGAGTCAAATCGCCTGACGCACCAAAAATCACAATTGCGTTATTTTCTGGTTTAACCATGTAATGTTCCCATTTATTTACAGATCATTCGATCTGGTACAGCAATCAATTGCTTGGTATAACGGGCATTATTATGCCGTAATTTTCAATTTGGTATCTATTTTTCGTGATAAAAATTGAAAATTTTTGTTATATCTTAATTCTCATTTCAGTTAATTAGTGCATTTAATCTGTGGCATTTATCGCTAATACATTAACATACCAGACAATTTACTACTGTTTACTTTTCTCAATACTGTGTATGTTAACAATTATTGACTTCAGTGGTAGACGAAAAAACCTATTAGTTCGATAGGTTTTTTCTTCAAAATATCCCTTTTAGCCATTCGCTATCAATCTATAGCGTCGATTAATGCCGCTTTAGTGTGAATATAAAATTCAACCAATGCAATCGATTACTTGAATACAAACCACAAATCAAACCTTGTTTGCTACATTTTTAAGCACATTGGCTACTTATTTTTATATGTTAGTATCAGCTCAACGCTTGATAAGCAACACAATGGCGGTTATTATGCCCGCAATTTCAGCCACCTTTATTTTGGTGGCTTTTTCGTTATAAAGTGCATTCATTCAACAATGACAGCACTAATATTTCATAGCAAACAGGTTATCCCATGTCTAAATTTTTCTTTAAAGGCCGCATCGAAAAAAAACCAAAACATAGCAGTTGTGGCTACAACACAAAGCGCGAAAATAAGCTTGGCACGGAAACCAACCCTCTCACATTGATTGTGAACACAGAAGAACGCCAACAGCAATTAGAAGCACAACTAGCTGCAGAACAATTATTTGCAACAATTACTGTAGATGCTAATGCTGAAGAAGATATTACTGAGCTTACTGCAACATTAAACAAACCTGTCACTACAGTGTTTGATAAAACACCTAATCGTAATGACCCTTGCTCATGTGGTAGTGGTAAGAAATACAAAAAATGCTGCGGTAAATAATTTTCCTAATAACAAAACAGGGGCCTGAGTTCCTGTTTTATTCTCTCCTAACTCATTATACTGACGGTGAAATATCACTCTTAAGTATAAATCCTGTCTAAAATTCAAAAAGTAGATATAGATATGAGCAAAAAAAGTCAGGGATACGCTTGCGTAGGCCTTTTTAACCCTAAAACACCTGAAAATGTCGGATCTGTTATGCGTGCAGCAGGCTGTTATGGTGTTAACTCTGTCTTTTATACTGGCACTCGTTATGATCACGCAGCACAATTTTGTACTGATACCAAAAATGCAGCGCTTGATATTCCTTTAATTGGCGTTGAAGATCTAAAAACAATCATTCCTGTTGGTTGCGTACCTGTTGCCGTCGATCTGATTGATGAGGCAAAGCCATTACCTGAATATAAGCACCCTAAACGAGCTTTTTATATTTTTGGCCCTGAAGACGGCACATTAAAAAAAGATATCACTGATTTTTGTCGTGAAACAATTTATGTTCCAACTAAAGGCAGTATGAATTTAGCTGCGGCAGTCAATGTGATTTTATATGACCGTTTAGCGAAGGGTGATAATTTTTCTAATCATAAATAACCTAATCTTGAAAAACCACTGCAACTCAATCCTATAGTGCAGTGGTTATATTGTTAGCGTTGAATACCACGCTGCTTGTAAAAACTTCGTTTATCTTTATACATCGCTTTATCAGCAATTGAACAAAGTTGATCAGTCAAATGATGTTCGCAACTCGCATACCCCATCGCAAAATGTATTTCGACACATTGACCATTAGGTAAACTCGCATAATTAATGTTTTTACGAACTGTTTCTAATCGCTGCCATAAAATACCGCAACTATCATCATCACCACCTTCAAGAAGAATGGCAAACTCATCTCCACCTAAACGATAAACTTTATCTGTTAAACGACAAGCCTCAACCAAAAGCTTGCTGGTTTGGATTAATAGAGCATCACCCATATTATGGCCATAATTATCATTCGCTCGCTTTAGTCCATTCACATCTAACATAAATAATCCAAAACAGCGCTCTGGATAGCGATTATATAATTGAATATGTTGTTCTAAATCATGATCAAATGCTTTTCTATTGGCAATCCCCGTCAATGAATCCGTTACCGCTATACGTGCTAATTCACTATTAAGTAAACGACCTTCTAATTCAGTGGATAGCTGGCGAATAAATAAAGAAATAACCTCAAAATCATCACGCTGAAGCTTTTCATATTGCATAACAATTACACCAACAACTTCATTATGACTATTTTTCACCTTAAAGCAGTGTAAATATTCATCATTTTTAGGTAGGCAATAATAATCACTATAGTGTGTCTCTGGTTGAATATTATTATTCTCTAAACAATCCTTATCAATATTCTCACATGCCCACGCCTCATTATTATGAGTATAAGCTTTCATTGCCCATCCCGCAGTAGGATATAAAGCAACGACTTGAGTCATAACAATTTCAATAATATTGTTATGTGCTTGCAAATCATGACTAAATGATAGTAACGACTGCAGCATTGAACGTCGATTTTCTTCTCTCATTAAAGAATAACTTAATGCTAATGTCTTTTCTTCAACTTTTCTTTCTAATTCATCATTAAAATCGACTAATTGTAAGTTTGCTTGTTCTTTCTCTTTATAAGCAGCATTTAACTCTGCATTCTTCGCTGCTAAATCAGAAACTTGCGCTTGAATTGTTTTCGCCATTTTACGAATGAGTTTATCAACCATAAAAAATTCGGCAAAACGAAGATCACGGCCTGAGCGTTGGTACTCACCTTGAGAATAAGCACGTACAGTAGCCATTAATCCCCCTAGTGGTCTTGCAATCCAACGGTATGTCATTCCAGCACTAAAAAATGCCAATAAAATAATAACCACACCAAATAAAGAAATATATTTCAATGAATTAATATATGGATTTTTACTTATATATTTATCCATATAAACGACCATTGTATATTCAATCGGTTCTGATATATATTTGTTCTCTAATTTTATTTTTATTGTTTTCTGTATTGTCGGCTTCTTTTTATCGACATTATCTTGCGATATTATAATACTACTCATATCAGCCATATTTTTCATATCGCTAATTCGGTGATTTCTAAATACAACTCTCTCACCATCTTTTAAATATGGCTTTAATACTTTTTTAATATTTTCTATTGGTACAACAACAATTAAATAACCTAATGGTAAATGTTTTAACTCATCAGTCATAGAACGAAAAATAGGCACACCAATAACAACACCTCGACGTGTTGGATTATATTTTTCCGGCATTAGCTTCTCGCCGTTATAATAAAAAACCCATTGTTTTAATCGTTCTTTTCCTTTTGTTGACAACCTATAATTAAGTGCCTTTTTTAATTGTAAAAATGAATTTAAGCCAGGAATACCATTATAACTTTCAATTTCATTCCATTGATCATCAACTAAATAAGCCGCTTTTGTTAATGGCGTATTTTTCACTAATGTTCCCAATGAATTAATAACATGCCCTGCGAGAAAATAGTTGTTTATTGCCTGTACAAATAACCGATCGCGTGATAACACGTCTAAACTTGTTGATAATAATGAAAAACGATAATCAAATTCTTGTCCAATAGTGGTAGCAAGTCGATCTAACATATCAATACGATAATTTGCTTCGACATCTGACTGTTGTTTTAAAAGCAATCCGCCGACAATTGCGGCAGGCACAACAGAAATAATTAGCATTAATAATGCTAACGATGATTTTAACCGTAACTTCATCAATTATTTTCCAATTGATTCATCTGTTCTAATGCCATTTTTTGCATATGCTGTGCTGAATATTCAGCAGTCGCACCCGCTAGATAGCGTTGGAACCCAATAGCCATCGCTTGCCATGCAATTGCCATATTTAGCGATGAAGACATTGGTGTTGTTAATGCCATTTGGCGAAACAAGACCTCATGATCTCCAGTCGCATTTTGTCTAAGTTGTTTATAATAAGCCATAGATATAGGTAATAGATTAGTTTTCTCGTACACTAATTGCTGGCTACTTGGTTGTTGAACAAACTCAGAAAACGCTTTAATCAACTGCTGTTTATGCTTTGAATGACGCTCATAATCTGGAATTGCCAATACAAATGTACTGGCCATAGGATGCATCCTATGTCCATTAATCTTAGGTAATACTGCTACGCCTAAATCATCGCCTAACATATTCTTTAGATCACGGTATGCCCAATCACCATTGATGGCATAAGCACTCTTTCCTTCGACAAAATCGTCTTGAGAACAACGGTAGTCACACTCTGGGTTAACAATGCCCTGTTGCGCTAAAAAACGATAATATTTTAATGCTTTAACCATCGCTGGAGTATTTAGCGTGATCTTTCCATCTTCAATAGGCTTACCATTGAAGGCTGATAAAAATGGCATCAAATAATACATATCATTATAATTCCAACCTATTGGCATTATATTTTTATCTAAAAAAGATTTCTTTTTCAAAAGAATATCGTCAAAATCTGTAACAGGATGTGTTACATATTTTTTATTGTAATACAATAATAAGAAATTGCCTTGAATAAGAGGCACTCCCCAATATTTTGATTTTGATTTTACTGTTGAGCTAACCATTTGATTCAGTTTTTCTTTATACCAATTATTAGGGATCGGCCATAAGTTCATCATCTTATGAAGCCCTAAAAAATCAGAGGGTATAACGACTAAATCTGGAAAAACATTATCTTGTGCACTTAATATAATTTCAGCTTTTATTTCAGAGGGATCTAATTGTACAATTGAGATTTTAACATCATGCTTTTCTTGAAATTTATTCGACATTGCTGCTAAAAACTCATGATTTTGATGAGACGACCAAATTGTTAATGTTTCCGATGCTTGTACTGATTTAGAAAATAATAATATGAATAACAAAAAAGAAAAGTGAACATTTTTTAATACGTTATTGAACATTATTTTAATAAAATCCGAAAATATTTTGTATTCTATATTAGAGTAAAGAATAAATGACTAACTACAATTTATTATAGACTCTATTAAACAATAAAAAAAACAATATGAACCAGTAAATTGTATAGACTATCTTCATAATAAAAATTTGATTTGATACTAATCAAAAAAATATCGTTTTTTAGTATCTATTGCATACTAAGTATAAATGGTTATCATCAAATAAATCTCTCATATGAAAAAGAACAAAACGTTATGAATACCAATATACCATTGAGGCATATCTTGCCATTATCACTATTACTTCTTATCGTTTGTGAAACACAAGTTAATGCATCGACACAACACACTAACACACCCAAAACTATTAATAGTAATGTTACCCAACAGCCGCATAAAGAAACGATAGAACAACAACAAATGATTAATTATGCAAGGAAACATATAGGAACACGTTACATTTGGGGAGGAACATCACCAAAGGGGTTTGATTGTTCGGGATTTATTAAATATATCTACAATCATTTTAATATATCTATTCCACGAACAACAGCAGCATATACACAACTGTTTAAGCATTCAATACCATTAAAAGATGCAAAAGTTGGTGATCTGATTGTTTTTACAGGGACTAATTTAAAAATTAGAAGACCAGGCCATGCAGGGATTATTACTGAAGTAAAACCAGGAATGGTTAAATTTATTCATAGTTCATCATCTAAAAAGCATTTTGGTGTCACTGAAACGAGTTATTATCAAAGTGGTTATCCAAAGCGCTATTTAACTGTTATACGAATGCCAAATCCTACAATAAAGGAGTAAAAATACTCCTATTTATTGTTTTGTTTTATGGTGCGACACACTCAGTAAGTAATCGCAAACATCCATAATCAATTAGCCAATCATGCTGTTGTTGATTTTTTACTAAAAAACAGCCTGAATAATTTAATGCATTAGCAAAAACATCACCAATATGATTAGTACGTCGAGGGATCACTAACATCCAATTTTGAGTCAGTAAAATATTATATGGTAAACACTCGATCGGTTCATTAATATTTAGACTAGTATTTTTAGGCGTCAATCCCAAATCATGCATTGCAGCCAAATAGCAAAAATAGGCTTTCTCACTATTAATTCGATCAAAGGTAAATAGTTTATGCCTAAAAGGTAACTTACCAGACAAAATCAAACTTTCTAATGGTACTGTCGTTTTCATCAGCTGCATATGTCGATGAGGCTGACTTGCTCCTGCTTTTGCTGCTGAATTAAAAAAACCTAATACATTTTTGTAACTAACACCTTGAATCCAAGCTGAAAAATCTTGTAGTTCAAGTAAAGACGACTGGCTCACAAATGCTTTACTACAAATCAGTAAATGTGGCTCACTAACTGGATATTTATTTAATAAACATACATGTTCGTCACCCACTGTATCAACAAACATTTGCTCTTCATAAGGCAAAAATGGGTTAGGCTGTGTCTGTCCTTGTTGTATTTTTTTATTAATATTGTCATTCATAACCTTAATAAAAAAATCAACACCCTGCTCAGAAACAACTGAGTTTATAGTCGAAATTGGCAGCAATACTTGTGCTTCACTTGCCTTTTTAGCAACGGTTAACGCTTTATCCCATAACATCAACAAATACCTACGACTATTCTAATTACTAGAAAATAAAACAACACCAATCACTCACCTAATAAAAAAAACGTATTATTAGATCCCAAAACTATCGTTTGTAATGAAAAGTTTACACTTTTGGTAAAAAATCACTCTTGCTAAAAACGGTTTGAATATAGCTCTCATTAGTGAAAGTTTGTATTATCAGCCGATAAATTCTATCGATCACTTACGATATTAATTCGTACTCCAAAGTAGATTATAGGCTTTAATGATTAAACTTTATATTGGTCATATAAAGTGCTTCAACAGGGTATTACAGATCGGTCAATCTGCTACCCTGCTTTCTTTTAGATACTCATCAATTAAGCAAAAAAAACGCCCATCAATAATGAGCGTTTAGCTAAAGAGTGACACATTGTTAAATAAGTTGTGCACCAATTAAGAAGCAACCAAAGAACAGACTCATTAGCATTGCTCCTGCTCCCCCAGCCACTTGATAAACATCATCAGATGTCGTTTGAGCTGATTTTCTTATATTGCGAATCATTAGCATTGGTATAAATACCGCAATAAACACTAAAATCAATCCAGCATAACTTAAAACAGACAAGAATTGATTAGCAGCAAAGATTGCACCTAATAATGGCAAAATAAATGTCAAAATGTAAGTTACCAAGCGATTTTTTCTAAATAAATCAACATTTTGATCAAACAATGACATAGCTACGCCTAAGAATGACGTTAACAGTGCTAAACCCGTGAAAATAGAAAGTATGATATGAATGCCTACAAAACGAGAACTTAACGCATCAATAAGCACTGACACATTATCAAACTTAATTAATTGCTCAGCAGATAAACTTCCAACTACCGCATATAGCCATAGCAAATAACAGCCTAGAGGGATCAGAGAACCTAATAAAACCATATTTCTCAATTGCTTATGTGTTGCTTTTTTATTATAAGAAACAAGAGAAGGTATAACAGGAAAGAAACCAAAGCTGGTAAATAATACTGCGCTAGTTTTAATTAAATCAACATTATTAGTATTGGTTGCTTCAAAAAAGTGATTAAAACTCATGCCTGGAATTAATGCAGCTAACGTAATAATCAATACTGCAATCATGACGATAAATAGCACGCGGTTAAGTTTATCAACCACGCCTGTTCCGGCAGCAACAATACACCCTGCTAATACAGTGAAAATAATTTGACTATGCAGCGTCGATAATTCAAAACCAAAACCTGTCACCAGTTTTTGTAATAAATCACCAGCGCCAATAATGTAAGCCATTAGTAGACAAACCAATAAAGCATAAAGTAGCCCATTAGTTATGAGTTGCCCACCTTTACCTAATGTTTTGCGTGCGATGGTATTCATACCTAAGCCACCACCGACTTTAATACTTGCTTCTAATAATAATAATGCAGCATATGTTGTCCCACTCCAAATAAACAGCATCAATAATGAGCCAGAAAGTAAGCCAAACTGAGCTAGTACCATAGGTATAGCAAGCATTCCTGCGCCTAAAGCAGTGCCCGCAATAATTAGCGAGCTACCTAGTAATTTAGTATTCATATTTCCATGTCTTCTTATTTGTTAGATACAGCTATCCATATACCTCGACTGAGATACATGACTAATAACAGATTGATTTTTAGTCGATAAAAGTTGTGGTTACAGAGAACCGTTACTAAATCGGAAACTAAAATAACAAGCAGAAGAAAAACTCATCTTATAAGTAATACAGGCATGCAGTATTAATGATGAGGGGGGGTAATAGTGTTCATTTTGAGGGTGATGCGTCATTATCGTACTCCTAAACGATGAATCCCAGTTTATTAGCAATATTCGGTCAGAACATAATTACTGTTTCGGTCAAAAACAGAATGGTCAGCTAATAACAGCATACTAAAACACATTGTTCAGGAATGGAATGAATGATTATGTTTCTATCCAACAAAAAAACCCAATCCTAAGATTGGGCTATCTTTGTTAAGCTAAAAATAAAACACAATTAGACGCTGAGCGTTGTATTATTTTTAGGGCTATTACCAAAGCGATTACTTCCATCGGTGCTATTTTGCAACATAAAGTAAAGTAACACCAAAATACCTACAATAGGAATGAGCATAATCAAAGCCCACCAGCCAGTACGATCTTGATCATGTAACCGTCGTACAATCACAGCAACTGTCGGTAGAAATGCAAAAACCGCATATATAGCAGCTAACACACCATAGCCTTCAACCAATGTTGGCAAATGTAATGTAGTGTCGACTAAGCCACATACCATACTAAGAAATGCGTTAATTAATGTGAAAAACCAAAATTCCTTTCTGCGCGAACGCCCTTGAAATTGAGCATATTTACGAAGAACAGCAAAATACCAATTCATTCTATTTCCTTGTTAATATTAATAACGCTTAATACGGACGACTTTCATTATTTCAAACTCTAAGCCTGCCACTGTAATTGAATCAGCATAATAGGTCATATTTACTTTTGCGCCAACAAGGGTTCGATACTTTGATTTACGCTTAAACTTGAAAGGCACGTTATAGCCGTCAATCATCAATGAATGCTGTATCCACTCGCCATCATCTCGCTGCGTATGAGAATTTACAGTTAACCCTTCACTGTGAATCAATTGCGCATGTTTTGCGATGAGTTTATCACTATCAGACTTCATTGATCATCTTCCTACAGTTAGTGCTTTATTTCGAATACAAAAACAGAGAGCTAGGCTCTCTGTTTATTCTAATCTTTCAGCGTCAATATAGCATTATTAAAGCGGAAGAAATAAGCCAGCTAAAGTCGCACTCATTAAATTAGCTAACGTTGCTGCAAAAATCGCTTTCATGCCTAGACGGGCAATTTCTGGACGACGTTGAGGCACAATGCCACCTAGTCCCCCCATTAACATAGCGATAGATGTTAAGTTAGCAAAACCACATAGTGCAAATGTTACGATTGCTTGTGAATGCTCACTCAATTTAGCGATCGTTTCTGGTTTCATTAACTCAGCAAATGCAATAAATTCATTCACCGCAATTTTAGTACCAATTAGACTAGCTGCGGTGGTTGCTTCTGACCACGGCACACCAATTAACCATGCCACAGGCGCAAATATGTAACCAAAAATCATATTAAGACTAAGATCATTAATCCCAATCCAATGACCAATATGACCTAACCCACCATTTACCATCGCAATTAAACTGATCACGGCTAATAAACTTGCACCTACAGCCATCGCAATTTGTAGGCCACTTAACGCGCCACGTGACGCAGCATCGACTAAGTTTACAGGCTCATCTTCTTCGCCGTCATCCTCTTCTTCCATGCTGTGTACACCTTCAGTTTGTGGCACGATCAATTTTGCCATCATCAACCCAGCAGGTGCCGACATAAAACTAGCGGCAATAAGGTATTTAAGCTGAACACCTAAACCTGCATAACCCACCATAGTGCCACCAGCAACAGAAGCTAATCCACCAACCATTACTGCAAATAATTCTGAGCGAGTCATACGGGCTAAAAATGGACGAACAACTAGTGGTGCTTCCACTGAGCCAACAAAAATATTCGCCGTTGCTGACATAGATTCAGTACGTGTAGTACCTAATAAGCGTTGTAATAAACCCCCGATACCACGGATCACCCATTTCATGACGCCAACATAATATAATACGGAAATTAATGCCGAAAAGAAGACAATAGAAGGTAAGACATTAACCGCAAAAATAAAGCCCAATTTAAATTGTGCTAACTGACCAAATAAAAATGATGTACCTTCACGACCATAATCAATCACACCAGATACTGCACCAGAAACGCTATTTAATACTACACGTCCTACAGGCACATAAAGAATAAAAGCGGCGAATACAACTTGAATACAAAAGGCCCCTAAAACACTGCGCCAATTAACTGCTGAGCGGTTTTCTGAAAATAAAAAACCCACTGCAAAAATAGTAATAATACCGAGCATGCCAACAAGATAATGCAAAGTCATTCCCCAATGTTTGGTGTAGTAAACGATTGCGGAAAGAGTGTATTCATAAAAAAAAGTGTGACAAGGATCAAATTGTTATTGGCAGCAACAGTAACTTAACAAACCGACCCTAAATTGCATTCTTTTTAGCCTAAGCAAACGAAAATCATCGGATTAGTTCCTATAGGGGATACTATTACCTCTAATAATTACAATTTGAAACATTCTCGGTTCCATTTTAGCCAACCGTTTGCGTGGGATTGCTGTTTTTTACATCATTACCATTTGCACAAAATATTACCCGCTTCTATATGGCGACGAATAAATTCAATAAATAAATTCACTTTATAAGGCAAAAATTTATGCCTTGGATATACCGCATATAACGGCATATGCTGTGTTAATTGCCAATCGGGCATTAGTCGAATTAACTTCCCTTGACGGATCTCATCAGTTAACAGATACGTTGCCAAGTAGCCAATGCCATTGCCTGAAATTGTCGCGTCCCGAATAGCATCAGCAGAATCAACACGGTAATTACCCGTCACTTTAATATTCTGATTATTATTTTGCTGGCTAAAACTCCAGACATTATCTTTACGTTCACGGCTAAAATAAATAATACAATTATGATCAGCTAAATCACTCGGCTGATAAGGTACGCCATGAGTGGCTAAATATTCTGGACTTGCCACTAATACAAAATCACAATTACTCAAATGACGAGCAACAAAACCTTCCGGCGGTGAATCCATAAAACCAATCCAAAGATCAAGTTGTTCTGCAATCAAATCAACACGGTGATCAAACAAACTCAACTCTAAATCTAATAGTGGATGTTGTTCATGAAACTCATTGATATAAGGTGCTACATGATTAGAAGCAAAAGATTGTGCGATACCCACCCGCAGTAAACCTTGAGAGTTATCTTCATTCACTAATAATTCACTTTCTGCTTCATTTATTTCTTGCACTACTTTTTCACAATGCTTAGCAAACAAACGTCCGGCCTCTGTTAATGCAAATGATCGGGTTGTCCGTTGTACCAATTGCACCCCGAGTCGCTGTTCTAATTGTTGAGTCAGTTTGCTTACTTGAGTACGAGATATATCAAGTAACTGTGCAGCTTTAGTAAAACTTTGCTGTTTAGTTAACGCATTAAAAACAACCATTTGTTGTGCTTTTTTTAACATCGACAACCTATTTATTTTAAGAAAAAATATGACAATCCAAACAATTCTATTTGGTGTCATCGTAATACGATTTATAACTGACAGTATATGACATCCAATTATATGACTGAATATTGATTACGTTAATCGCGCTTAATCCCCTGCAAATAAAATAACTTTTTAATACATACTTATTAAGCATTTATTACAGCATTCATAGAGTGTTCAAACTTCTGAAACATTATTGTCACATAACTTTTTTAATCTTTGTCGTGTTGATTCAAACCTATTGGCATTTAGCCCAACAAGAAAGGATTAGGAAAATGAAAACAAAGATTATCGGCGCAGTTGTTGTTGCAAGTTCACTTGCTGTTAGCTCTGCAGCGTTCGCTGGCGAGACTATCTCTGTTGTAGGTTCTAGCTCTGTTTCTCCCCTCATGGAAGTATTGGGCGAAACTTATGCGAAATCTAACGATGTAACGGTAGAAGTTCAAGGACCAGGATCATCAGCTGGTATTCGTGTTGCTCACGATGGTTCTGCTGACCTTGGTATGTCATCTCGTAACTTAAAAACATCAGAAGAATCGCCACAAATAAAAGAAATCGTTATTGCACGTGATGGTATTGCTGTTGTTGTGAATAACAATAACCCTGTCACTGATTTAACCAAAGAACAAATCACGGAAATCTACAAAGGTAAGGTGACTAACTGGAACCAAGTCGGTGGCGAAAATAAGCCAATTGTTGTCGCAACACGTGATACTGCATCAGGTACTCGCGGCGCATTTGAAGACATCATGTCATTAAAGAAAAAGATTAACGGCATCAAAGTATCAGCGATTTCCCAAAAGGCACAAGTTGCTAGTGGTAACGGTCAATTAAAAACGACCGTAGCCAATAATCCTTTTGCTATCGGTTATATTTCACTGGGCTCGGTTGATGACACCGTTAAACCACTAACTATTGATGGCCATAAACCATCAGTTGCAGCGATTAAAGCTGGTGATTATAGCGTTCAACGCCCATTTATTGTGGTTTATAAAGAAGGCCGCCCATCAAAAGAAGCATTGGAATTCCTAACATGGATCCAATCACCAGCCGCTCAAAAAATTGTTGCAGATAAAGGTTTCATCTCAATTAACTAATTTTTATTTTAACGCTCAACTTAATATGAGTTGAGCGTTTTTGACTTCTCAGAAATAGGCTACTCATTGGTATCCTTTCTGGAGTGTAGGTTATGACCATCGCAAATATTGAAAATTCAACCAAGAATATGCCGTTGCTAAAGTCGAAAAAACGTATCGACTGGCGCGAAATGTTCTTTAAATACCTGTTTATGCTCAGCGCAGCTATCGGTATATTATCACTCGTTACTATTGGCTACTTTATTTTCCGTGAGGGCTATGCTGCCTTTGCTTACTCTGGGGTTGCCGGTATTGTTCTTGGCACCGATTGGTTACCACCGGCACTCTATGGTATAGCACCTATGATTGTCGCTTCACTTGTTTCAACAGCAGGTGCAGTAATGATTGGTGTTCCTGTTGGCGTATTAACCGCTATTTTTATTGCTGAAGTTGCACCAAGACCACTGGCCAGTTTTATTCGCCCAATGATTGAGCTATTAGCAGGTATTCCATCAGTTGTTTATGGCTTTTTTGGACTGGTTATTATTGTACCGCTGATTCAAGAAATCTTTAACGTACCAGCAGGCAATACAATCTTAGCGGGAATCATCGTACTTGCGGTCATGATTCTACCAACCGTTATTACCATTTCTGAAACATCAATTCGTGCAGTGCCACGAGCTTATAAAGAAGGCTCGTTAGCGCTTGGCGCATCACCGATGTTTACTATTTTTAAACTTATCGTTCCCGCAGCGCGATCTGGCATTATGACAGGCGTGATTTTAGGCGTAGCACGCGCACTTGGCGAAACAATGGCAATCATTATGGTTATGGGTAACTCCCCTGCAATGCCTGAAGGGTTACTTGAATCCGCACGAACGCTAACAGCAAATATTGCTATTGAAATGTCTTACGCCACCGGTATTCATGCTAGCGCACTGTATGCCACCGGTATTGTGCTATTAGTGTTTATTATGACACTCAACGGCATTCTTCTTTATCTAAACCGTGAGCGAGCGAGGTAATTTACAATGCTTAATCATCACTCTTTATCTGCTCAAACCAGTCGACTAGAAAATGCCAATCCCGCGGCACAAAAGCGAAAAGATCACTTAGCTGTTGCCGTTATCTGGTTAGCGGCAGGCGTTACGGTTGGCTTTTTATTATGGGTTATGTGGTACATTCTCAGCAATGGCCTTGCTCATGTGGATTGGTCTTTTATTAGCTCAAATTACACCACGATTGGCAAAGAATCTGGCATTTGGCCAATGATTGTATCGACTCTTTATATGGTCGCGGCTTCAATTGCTGTTGCAGCACCATTAGGGATCATGACTGCAATTTACCTTACTGAATATGCCAAAGTTGGCAGCCGGTTAGTAAAAATTATTCGTTTTTGTACTGAATCTTTAGCTGGCATTCCTTCGATTATCTATGGCCTTTTTGGTATGACCTTTTTTGTGGTTATTCTCGGCTTTGGTTATTCAATCCTATCAGGTGCACTAACTTTAAGTATTTTGATTCTTCCGGTGATTATTCGTACCACTGAAGAAGCATTAATGGCAGTACCACAAACCTACCGTGAAGGTTCATATGGTTTGGGTGCATCTAAGATTTATACTATTTGGCGACTCATTCTTCCTAGCGCAATGCCTGGAATTGTGACCGCAATTATCCTCAGCGTTGGTCGTGTTATTGGTGAATCAGCACCGGTATTTATGACAGCAGGCATGGTAGCGCGTATTCCTGACAGTGTATTTGACTCAGGACGCACGCTTACTGTTCACTTGTACAAGCTAACTCAAGAACTCTATACCGTACATGAATGGAACCAAGCTTATGGTACTGCAACAGTACTCATTATTGTTGTTCTTGTAATTAACCTAATTACCAAGCTTATCGCTAGCCGTTTTAATACTGCGACTTACTAAATTTTGAGGAACCATTACATGAACAAATTTAACATTGAAAATCTTGATCTTTTTTACGGCCAAAACCAAGCATTAAAGCAAATTAACTTACCAATTCCTAACCGCCAAGTAACAGCACTTATTGGCCCTTCTGGTTGTGGTAAATCAACTTTATTACGTTGTTTAAATCGTATGAATGACTTAATCGAAGGCGTTACTATTAAGGGCTTACTGACCATCGATAATGAAAATGTTTATGGCAATATAGACGTTGCTCAATTACGCATCAAAGTCGGCATGGTATTTCAAAAGCCAAATCCATTTCCAATGAGCATCTACGAAAATGTCGCTTATGGTTTACGTGCTCAAGGTGTAAAAGATAAAAAAACTTTAGACGCCATAGTTGAACAATCACTACGCGGTGCCGCATTATGGGATGAAGTCAAAGATCGTTTGAAATCCCATGCTTTTGGCCTTTCCGGTGGTCAGCAGCAACGTCTATGCATTGCGCGTACCATAGCAATGAAACCTGAAGTGATTTTAATGGATGAACCAACATCAGCCCTTGATCCTATAGCAACCAAAAAGATTGAAGATTTGATGGAAACACTTAAAAAAGAATTTACTATTGTTATTGTAACTCACTCGATGCAACAAGCTCGCCGTATCTCTGATCGAACAGCATTCTTCTTAATGGGAGAATTAGTTGAACATGATGAAACCCAAAATCTCTTTAACAACCCAGCAGACGATCGTACTCGAGGCTATGTTAATGGTGATTTTGGTTAAGCCTATTTTTGACGAATAATAAAAGCGATGGTACTTATTGCCTCTTCTTTATGAAGGGGCTTTTTTATTAAAAAACAATTAAATATCAGTAAATTAAACATGCCTCTTCGCAATGTAAACAAAAAGGATTGCAGCATCACCGCTTAACATGTATTTTATAGTCATGTTTGTATTTATCTCAATAAGGTCCCCATCATGGCAACGATTCCAAAAGATTACGTAAACTATAAATCTACCCCAATCTTTACTGTTGAAAACATTCCGAAGATGTTTTTACATCGTCACAATACTCGTGCTGGTGTTTATGGAAAAATATGTGTATTGCAAGGGCAACTCAAATTTTATGGCTTTAGTGACCGACGTAGTGATATTGAACAACAAGTTATCATTCATGCTGGCGATAGTGCCATTAGCCCACCACAATACTGGCACAAGGTAGAATTTTTAACTGACGATACACAATTTCAAGTCTGTTTTTATGCTCAAAAAGACAGTAAAATTGTATTTGATAATTTAAATGAGCGGAATTTAAAGTGATTACAGCACCATAGCGCATGATCACAATCATTACTCCATAAATACGAAATTAACTCTATAATGACAGTACGTAAATAAGTATTAGATAGTCTGCCCACCTAAATAACTAACCATTGATAATTCCAATTATGGGGGTGTGATAATGCGCTATAAACAACAAATAAGACAAGTTAAGTCATGGGTAGACGTACTTACCTCAACGGATATTCCAATAAAATCAGTGGCTATATTAATTAATAACTCCCCTATTAATAAGTTGTTTGTATACCAATTCAATCATCTAAATATAAAAACCCATACATTAATCAAACAAATTAATTCTCAAATTTTAATTAATAAAATACTCAACAATAACTGTAATATTATTATCGTTGATAAGCCAAGTTATATATTATTACAACAAATATTGCCCTATTTACAACATAATGTCGTGATTGTTCTTACACAAGAATATTGGCAACCAGATTGGACATGGGCATTTAATCACTGTCACTTTTTATGCCAACAAGATTTACCTTAATAATCATTGTTTTTGATAATGACAACAACTCATACTCTTTATAAAAACAGCAGTTACATCAATTTTTCACTTTTAATGGAATATTTATAGCCGCGAGCGTCGATTTAGTTATAATCTGCGCACATTTGTCTAATGACAATAAATAGCTCGTTATCACTAGTCATTATAACGACTGATAACTTCATATTATTTCATATCACCAGCAGGAGTTTATCGCAACATGCGCTTACTGGTATTAATGCTTATCTTCGTTTCTACGCTAAGTTTTGCAGAAACAAAACCACAGCCAACGATCCCTCAACAAACGAATGTTGAATATCAACAACTTCAAAAACTAAACAAAGAACTTAACGTTTTAGCAAAAGAAGCAACATCAACAACAGGCTCTTCTCTTGATGTTATTCGCTTACAATTACTCAATAAAAACAAAGAATTAAGAAAAACACTGGTTGAGTTAATTGACGATAAAAACGCAGATAAAAAGCTATTACTTAAACAAGTCGAACAACAAATAACGTTTGCAGCAGAAGCTGAGAAGTTTTTACAAACTAAAGTTGAACGCGATCAAAAAGATCTTGATAAAGCAAAAGACACTGACAAGTTAGTGGCTTTAAAGGCACTGACTGAAAGTCGTGATTTTATTATTTTAGTGCTTAATGAAGAGTGGGAAAATTATCAATGGATGGAGCGTTTAGGTAAACCTCAACCTAATGCAATAAAAGCACTCAAAAATAATATTGAGCACCGTCTTGATTTTATGTCAGCCTCACTGACATTTGGAAGTCAAGCTGTTGATTTAAACGACAAACAACTAAAATCAGCCACCGGTGATGAACTCAAAACACTGCAAGTTTCACAAATTTTAGCTCAACGCCAAGTTGATAGTGATACTAAAAACCTCACAGATTTAGTGAAATTAGCTGACAATATGGGCATTGATACCGCTGAATATAAGCGGTTACTGTTTGAACAAACAGGTAATGTCACTGATGACTTATTAAATAGTAAAGTAATGTGGTCAATCGCTAGCTCATGGACTACTGAATTTGGTTCATGGTTATTTGAAAATCTACCGCAAATGATATTTAAAGTGATTATTTTTATCTTTATTATCTTTGCATTTAAGACATTAAAGAATATTGTTCGCAAAATGGTAACGCGAGCTGTTTCGACAAAAAACTTAAAAATGTCGATGCTAATGCAAGAATTCTTTATTTCAATGTCAGGTAAGATTGTCTTTGCTATCGGTATTCTAATCGCACTTTCGCAAGTCGGTTTAAATCTAGCACCAATTTTAACCGGTTTTGGTGTTGCTGGTATTATTATTGGTTTTGCCCTACAAGATACATTGTCTAACTTTGCATCGGGTATGATGCTACTCATTTATCGTCCATTTGATGTCGGTGATTTAGTCGAAGCAGGTAGCATTACTGGTAAAGTTAGCCACATGAGTTTGGTTAATACCACGATTAAAACCTTCAGCAATGAAATCATTATCGTACCTAACAGTAAGATCTGGGGCGATATCATCAAGAACGTGACACATGAAAAAGTACGTCGTATTGATATGGTTTTTGGCATCGGATACAGCGATGACATCGAAAAAACAGAACGTGTTTTACATGATATTGTTGAATCTCACCCTTCTGTTTTACGCAGCCCAGAGCCAAACATTAAGCTACATACTTTAAATTCATCATCGGTTGATTTCATTGTTCGTCCTTGGGTAAAAACGGATGATTATTGGGATGTATATTGGGATATTACTCGTGAAGTGAAAATGCGCTTTGATCGTGAAGGCATCTCGATTCCATTTCCACAACAAGATGTTCATTTGCATATGGTTGAAAAAGCGATTGAGTCAAAAATAGTTAAATAGCAACCAAAACGGTATATCTAAAAGGGTAAGTCTCACTTACCCTTTTATTTTTAATCAAATCAATAAAACACACTTTATTTATTCATGCCGCATACATAAATGTCACTAAATATGTCACAAATATACCTTTAGTAACAAATAAAACCGCATTATTTACCAAGAAATCGGTATAATCCATTCGAGCAAGTATTGATATAACATAGTTTTTTATTCAATATTCCCATAATCTGCATGGCGTAACGCACATGCCTTACAAAGAAGATGACAACTATTTGTCGAGTAAACTTCTCTATGAATGTTTGCACTTTTGCTCACTCATCAACATTACTGTTCAGGAATAACTATAATGAAAAAGCGTCTATTATCTGCTCTGGTACTCCCAATGATGTTAGCGGCATGCTCAACAACGGGTATTACCACTCAAGCACCACATAAAGTAACTGGCAGTGAGCTTGCTAACGGTAGTTGGTCATTAGTGAAGATTGATAACCAAGATATTGCTCAACCAGCACCTTTTCAATCACCGACGTTAGAGTTAGCAACGGATCTCGCTGCAAATGGTCACGCTGGTTGTAACCGCTACTTTGGTCAAGCTGAAGTAAAAGACGGTCAATTCCGCATTGAAAAAATGGGCATGACAATGATGCTATGTCCAGATAACGAAATGAAGATTGAACAAACCTTTGCTCAATCTCTTGCTGATTGGAATAAAGTTAGCATTTCAGGCGATACCATGACAATGACTAACGCCAAGCATACATTAACATTTACACGAGATACTGCAGCAACTAATGCGCAATAATTACTCGTAAATAAATGCTAAAAGCCGTCTTCATCCTTTCAATAAGAAAGCGATATTTGTAGACGGCTTTTTTATTGTTTCGATTATGCCGCAGTCACTTCACGGTACTTTTCACGTAAAATATGGGCTGCTGTCACCATATTTGCTAATGCTGCTTCAGTTTCAATCCAATTACGTGTTTTTAAACCGCAATCTGGGTTGATCCATAAACGCTCGATCGGAATCAAAGCTGCAGCTTTATTAATTAACCCAGTGATCGTGTCTACCTCTGGAATATTTGGTGAATGTATATCATACACACCAGGACCAATTTCATTAGGATAAGCAAATGCTTCAAATGCTGTGAGTAATTCCATATCAGAACGTGATGTTTCGATCGTTATCACATCAGCATCTAATGCCGCTACTGATGCAATTATTTGGTTGAACTCGCTATAACACATATGCGTATGAATCTGTGTTTGTGGTGCAGCCCCTGCAGCTGAAATCTTAAACGCCTGTACGGCCCAATCGAGATACGCCTGCCATTGACTCTGTTTTAGTGGTAACCCTTCTCTGATCGCTGGCTCATCAATTTGAATAATCTTAATCCCTGCCGTTTGTAAATCCGTTACCTCATCACGCAGTGCTAATGCAATCTGATTAGCTATCGCTTCACGAGATAAGTCTTCTCGTGCAAACGTCCAACCTAATATTGTCACGGGCCCAGTAAGCATTCCTTTAACAGGCTTAGTAGTTAAAGACTGCGCATAACGGCTCCAATCGACAGTGATTGGCTTTGCTCGGTAAATATCTGACACAATAATTGCAGGTTTTACACAACGCGATCCATAACTTTGTACCCAACCATATTGAGTAACAGCAAAACCCTCTAGCTGCTCTGCAAAATATTCCACCATGTCATTACGCTCAGCTTCGCCATGTACTAACACATCAAGCCCCAAATTATGCTGTCGAGTAACCGCATCTTGAATATGTGTTTGTAGTGCTTTGCGGTAATCAGCTTCGGTTATTCGCCCCGCTTTAAAATCACTACGTTGACTACGAATTGCCGTTGTTTGCGGAAATGAGCCAATAGTTGTCGTCGGTAATAAGGGTAGTTGCAACGCGTGTTGTTGTTGAATCGCTCGCTCAGCATAAGGAAGCACTCGTTGAGCTAATTGCGGTGTAATGGCCGCAGTACGTTGTTGCACTTGAATATTATTCACACGTTCACTGTCAAGACGTGCTTTTATACTGGTACTGTAATTACTACAAGCTGCAATCGCACTTTGTTCACCATCAAGGGCTTGAGCCAATAAAGTAATTTCATGACATTTTTGTTTGGCAAATGCTAACCATTGACGAACATCGCTATCAAGCTCCGTTTCACTCTCAACATCTATAGGGCTATGTAATAAAGAACATGAACTCGCTAACCATAAATTACGCCCTAATTGCTGCTTTAGCGGCTGTAAACGAATTAACCATTCAGCGAGATCTGCTCGCCACACATTACGACCATTAACCACGCCAGCAGATAACACCCAATGATTTGGAATAGCATCAGCCACGACTGATAATTGTGCTGGTGCTACTGATAAATCAATATGCAAACCGTCAACATTGAGCTGTGAAATTGTTGCAAGCTGATGGCTAATATCATCAAAATAAGTAGTCAGTAGTAGCTTAGGACCACCATGAAGCACCTGATATGCTAATTTAAAACTTGCTGTCCATTCTGAGGGTAATTCAAGCGCTAATGCTGGCTCATCAATCTGTACCCACTCGACCCCTAATGCGGTTAATTTGGTTAATATTTGCTGATAAGCTGTCAATAACCGGGGTAATAATGTCAATCGATCAAACCCTTGCTGTTTCTCTTTACCTAACCATAAATAAGACACAGGCCCTAATAATACGGGTTTAACGTTATGACCTGCTTTTTTAGCCTCTGCCACTTCTTCAAATAACTGTTGCCAGCTAACGTTAAAACTGTCTTCTGCGGTAAACTCCGGCACGATGTAATGATAATTAGTATTAAACCATTTAGTCATATCGGCAGCTGCACATGCGCACCCCGTCGGCGCTTTACCACGTGCGATAGTAAATAAGGTATCTAAATCAGGGAAACCTTGCTGATGACGGCTTGGAATATGACCAAGCAACATGCTCGTGCCTAAGACATGGTCATACCAAGCAAAATCCCCTACCGCAACATAATCTAGCCCAGCACTAAGTTGATCATTCCAATGGCGATGACGTAACTCTTGTCCAACGTTTTTAAGCTGAGATTGATCGATCTCACCCCGCCAATAACGTTCTTGAGCAAATTTTAATTCGCGCTGACTTCCAATACGTGGATAGCCTAAAATATGGGTCACGGTTTTAGTTATATCGGTCTTTTTTTCTGATTGCACTGTCATTGTTATATTCCTTTAATTCACTGTTTATTAATCATAAATCCATATAAAAACAATGGCTAAGATGACTGTTGTTGACTAACACAGTGACCAATAATAACGCTGACAACAAGGTGATTTTCCTCATAACGATCATGAATTTTTTTCACGTTAAAACGCTAGTAATTTTTAAAACCAATCGCTAGCATAGACGTTTAGCCATCTAGATGTTTACAATCACAACTTTACCGAGTAGATTGAAAAACAACCAACCGCTGCTCAATACTCCAAGGATGGAATATGATTGAACTTAAACATCTCAAAACATTAACAGTACTGAGAGCAACAGGCTCACTCACCGCAACCGCAAATAGTTTATATTTAACCCAATCAGCACTGTCTCATCAGTTAAAAGATCTGGAGCAACGTTTAGGCAGTCAACTTTTTTTACGTAAAACACGCCCAGTACGCTTTACAGCTGAAGGTAAAGTGCTGCTTGATTTAGCCGACACCGTATTGCCAAAAATACAAATTGCCGAGCAAGCACTGGCCAATAGTAAACATCAGACAACGGCAAGGTTACAGATGGCTATTGAATGCCATTCCTGTTTTCAGTGGCTAATGCCTGCTTTAAAACAATATCAGGTACTATGGCCTGATGTGGATATTGATTTTTGTTCTGGGTTTAGTTTCGATCCTATTCCGGCGTTGGCCCAAGGTGAATTAGACTTAGTCATCACATCAGATATTCAACCCCGTAACGAAATTCACTATGAGCCATTGTTTGATTTTGAAATGCGCCTCATTGTTGCTTCGCACTCACCGTTAGCGACTAAGTCATATATAGGACCAACTGATCTTGTCGATCAAACTCTACTTAGTTATCCAATTCAGCGTCATCGCTTAGATATTGTTAAGCACTTTCTTCACCCTGCGGCCATTGAGCCATTAGCGTGGAAACAAGCTGATAATAGTCTGATGTTGATACAAATGGTGTCTGCGGGAATGGGAGTCGCGGCATTGCCGAATTGGGCAGTTGATAGTTTTGTCCGTCAGGGGTTAATTGTCAGCAAACCATTAGGCACTGGATTATGGCGGCGTCTCTTTGCTGCGGTACGAGCGTCAGAATACCAGCACCACTATTTGAAGGCTTTTTTTGCAACAGCGAAACAGCAATGCCAGCAGCATTTACAAGGTATTAAAACGGTTTAAATCATAAAGAATAACCCATTAATGTATTTAATGGGTTATTTGTTAATATTAATAACCTACCATTTAACACCTAACGTAAAATCAGTATTAATAGGATGTTTATGGTATTCAGTTACAATTCTAATAATATTTTGAGCATCTAGTTTATAACAACTAATACCCATCTCACCACCTTGATTACGATTGTTACTATTCACATTACAGGTCAATATTAATTTATCACGTGCTCGATCAGCTGCAATATAGCTTTCAGGAAAGGTTACGTCATAAACACCAGTGCTTAATTTAGAGACTTTAATGTCACCGATATAAAGAGACTGACCTTGGTTAACAGTCACATAACTCAGCTTTCCTTGAGAAGAAACACGAATACTCACTGAATTAACAGGTGATTGATATTCAATACGAGGTTTAGCATCTGGATCATAAGATTCATCTTGAGTGCTAATAAATTTAAAAGGGGGTACAGCACCTTTAATTGTTGCAACTACAGTATTTTGATCATCATCTGAAAATTTAAATTTCATCCATCTATATTTCCCAACAATATTTTCAGTATGAGAGATCCAACCAACATCAGCTACAGTTATATTGTACGCAGGTTCACAGACTAGCATTCCATCATCATTAAAATGTGCTTTTGAATCAAAGAGACTTCCTTCTGCTGGAGACATTGAAGACATAGCATCAGGAAGCATTAAATTACCATAAGTATCCGCTGTTATCTGTAATACTTTTTTATTTAATAAATCAGGTGTAGACCATAATATAGAACTACTAGGTGCCATTGACGCTAAATTCTCTCCAGGAATTCCGAATAGATCAAACATTGCACCATTACCTGAACAATCATTTGAACCATAATAAAAATATTGGATTCCATTATTAATGGATTTTTCAATTGGCTGAGCCGTTAATTCAAAAGATTTATCTGTAATATTATAGTATGATCGCCATCCGTCTCTCACAAAACGAGTAGTTGATTCAGTTAGATAAGCTTCAACATCATTATCTGTGATATATACTTTATCTCCAAGATACATACCATTTGCATCTACCCAATAACCAATTATTTCATCAGCATTACTATTAACACTCAATAAAGTAGAAAATACTATTATAGCTATGAATAAATATTTTTTTATTATCATCGTTGTTTACTGTCTCAAATTTTGAATATTATTAAATACATAAAGTAATAATAAATTTATAAAAGAGCACAATAATACTCTGCAAGCATTTTATTGACAGTGACATTTATGTTCAAATTGAAAAATAGACAATAACAAAAACATTTTGAATGTTATTCGAAAAAACATATATTCACTTAATAACAATATGTATATTTAGCGAACAGGTAATAAATCCTCATATTAATTTGAGTACATTTTTACACACTAACAAAATAACCCACTAATTAGTGAGTTATCCTATATTTCCTTTTTTATTACTTAAACTGATTATTTAATGGATCGTAATGATAGCCTTGCTGAGCCATTTTCTCTGTCAGTTCAGTTTCGCTTAACTCATAACGAGAGGTTAATTCAGCCATTGAGCAACACTCTAACCGTAAACGCTCATTCACAATACCAATCACAATATGGGTATCCATACCAAGTAAGTTATTAATTTCCATTTTATCCCCCTTACTATTTCAATGATTATCGTCATTACTATGCATAACTCATTAAGCATAGACGATATATTACAAATTCTCCCTGTTGTACATTTCAGCTATAAAAAAGCCTTTATCTCAAACAAGATAAAGGCTAATTAGGATTCACAGTGATGGCTTAAAATAAAGTTAATTGCATCACGGCTGAAAAAGTAAGTAATGCCGCTGCTGCTAGTAGCTGCCATTTGTTGACGGTTTTATGTAATAAAATATGCCCCGACCATACCAATAATGCAATCACCAAACACACTAATGAAGTCACAACTTCAACAGTATAAGGCGCAGTTGCAGCCTCACCCATAAAGATAATTTTCCACACTAATAACAGTACCGATACTATTGCACTCACAAAGCCAACAAACGGCAAAATGCGATGAAAAGCCTGTAAGCGAGTACGTGAAAACGTAAGTAATACATGAGCAAGCAAGCTACCGTATAGCGCCATCGCCACTAAACTCAGCAACACTTCAGGCATATCCATCATTGGCAATAACATCACCCAACAAATGAAACCCAACAAATTCGCGCCATAAAGCACAATGAGAGGCCCTGAGTCTCGTGTTTTACTGGTTTTCACTTTGACGGTAAAAAATAACAAGCTTAATAGCGGAAGTACGGCCCATACTTGGCTGATCGCAGCTAATAACCATCCAACCAGTAATACAGGCAGCATTTTATGTACGCGACCACGTTGACCAGGGCAAATTTCCCCTTTGGTGAGAACTAAAGTAAGAATACATTGCGCACCAAGTAGTGCCGGAATTAAAAATGCGAGATAGCCGATCATATTAAGCATCATAAAAAATTAAGGGAGCACAATTATACTCAAGTCACGTCAAGATGCGAATCTCAGCCTCCCCTTTACCGCTAAACACAACCTCTGTATTAACAGTTCCGTTTACTGATCTTCAAATAGCCACTTCATGAACAAAAAGGAACACATGAAATGTTCGTTCGCTCATTTATGTGCGTTTGCTCAACAAATAGCATGTAATTTAATGGCATATTAACCCTATTAAAATAGTGGGCGTTTAAAACGCTAATAATATAATCAATAACGATAAGCGAAACGAACATGACGACTTGGTTAGAAACAGAGGTTGTGATCATCGGCGGTGGTGCAACTGGGACGGGGATAATGCGTGATTGTGCCCTGCGCGGTATAAAATGTATTTTAATTGAAAAAGACGATTTAGCCTCTGGTACAACAGGTCGCAACCATGGCTTACTTCACTCTGGTGCCCGCTATGCTGTGACAGATCCAGAATCCGCCAAAGAATGTATTACTGAAAACCGTATTCTTAAAAATATTGCTCGTCATTGTGTAGAAGATACGCAAGGATTGTTTATTTCTCTGCCAAGTGATGATCTTCAATTTCAACAGCAATTTATTAGCGCCTGCCAAAGTGCTGATATTGATGTCGAACAATTAACGCCACAACAAGCGTTACGATTAGAGCCAAACTGTAATCCGCATTTAATTGGAGCAGTAAAAGTCCCCGACGGTACCATTGATCCTTTTCGGCTTGCTTCATCAAATGCACTTGATGCTATCGAACATGGCGCACAATTGTTTAATCACACTTTTGTTACTGATCTTATTCAACAGAATGGCGTCGTTAAAGGGGTTAAGTGTTTAAACCTTAAAACCAATACTCACTTTGAAATTAGAGCTCAGCAGGTGATAAATGCAGCAGGGATCTGGGGACAGCAAATCTGCCAGTACGGTGATCTTAATATCACTATGTTCCCTGCCAAAGGATCATTATTGATCTTAGATTATCGCATTAACAATTTAGTGATCAACCGCTGTCGCAAGCCTTCTGATGCCGATATTTTAGTGCCAGGTGATACCATTTCACTGATTGGAACAACTTCGGAGCGAATTGATTATAAAGACATTGATGATCTTCATGTCACCAGCAAAGAAATTGATATTTTATTAAAAGAAGGTGCCAAGCTTGCTCCAATCATGGCCAATACTCGTGTATTACGCGCTTATGCAGGCGTGCGTCCATTAGTGGCTGTTGATGGTGATACTAGCGGTCGTAATATTAGCCGTGGGATCGTGCTACTAGATCATGCTGAACGCGATAGCATGGACGGTTTTATTACCATTACTGGCGGTAAATTAATGACTTACCGCATGATGGCTGAATGGACCACCGATTTAGTTGCCAAAAAACTAGGGAATACCACTCCTTGCACCACTCATCAACGGCCATTACCTGGCTCCGAACAGCCAAAAGCCATTAAGCACACAGCCAGTTTAGCTAAACCTGTTTATCAATCCGCTTATTACCGCCATGGTGAGCGTGCGCAACAATTTTTAACCGATGATAAAAAAAGCCAAGCCATTATTTGTGAATGTGAAATGGTAACTTGTGGTGAAGTTGAATATGCCATCAAGCAACTTGATGTGCATAACTTAGTTGATTTACGCCGTCGTACTCGCGTTGGTATGGGACCTTGCCAAGGGGAATTATGTTCTTATCGAGCGGCTGGGCTATTTGCTGAATATGGCAACACTGATGGCAACCATGCCAGCCATATTCTGAGTGATTTTCTTGAAGAGCGCTGGAAAGGCATTAAACCTGTTTTTTGGGGAGATGCTTTACGCGAAGGTGAATTTTCTTATTGGATTTATGAAGGTCTATTTGGTGTCAGTGATATTCCACCAGCAACAGCATCTACCAATACTAACCAGCCACAAGGCGAGGAAAAATAATGAAATTTGATAATATAATTATTGGTGGTGGTGTTGCTGGCTTAACCTGTGCGATCCGTTGTGCTCAAGCAGGACTTAAAACAGCCGTTGTTGCTGCAGGTCAAAGTGCACTCCATTTTTCTTCAGGATCAATTGATGTCTTAAGCCGTTTACCTAATGGTACTGCAATCCAATATCCTTTTAGTGAATTTGACCGTTTAACGGCTCAATCACCACAGCATCCCTACAGTAAATTAGGACTTGATGTTACTCGTCAAGCGATTGATTGGTATCAACAAACAATGGAAAATATTGGCATTGAACTGCATCATCAAGCTGATGATTGTAACCATTTGCGCATTACTCCAATGGGAACATTTAAAGCAACATGGTTATCGCAATCTACTGTACACCCTTTTCCAATGTTTGAACCCGCACAAGCATTACAAAAAATCGCATTAGTAACGATTGATGGTTTCCGTGATTTTCAGCCCCAATTAGCAGCCGATAACTTACGTCTACTACCCCACTTTGCTAACGTAGAAATTACTACTGCAGCTGTTGCATTACCTGATGTAGAACTCATGCAGCGTAATCCATGTGAATACCGCTCGATTGATATTTCTCGTGTCTTAGCCGATGACAATAAACTACAACGTTTTGCGTTAGCCATGAAAAATACCATTGGCGAGGCAGATCTGGTAGTTCTTCCAGCTGTCTTTGGTAACGGTACTGGCACTAAGATCATCAAAAAAATTGAACAGTTAACCGGTTACACACTATGTGAAATTCCAACCATGCCGCCATCGCTACTTGGCATTCATTTAGAAGATGCGATGAAAAGCTATTATAAATCATTAGGTGGGTTGATTCTTGCAGGTGATGAAGTGACTCATGGTGAATTTGAGAATAACCAATTACAACGTATTTTCACTCGCCACCATGGTGACATGCCACTGGTTGCCAATCACTACTTACTCGCTAGTGGTAGTTTCTTTAGCCGTGGTTTACATGCAGAACGCCATCATATTGAAGAAGCCATTTTGGGATTAGATATCGCGCCATTAGCATCAACCAACCACCAGCATTGGTATCAATCACAATTTTTCAGCAATCAACCGCATCAATTTCTAGGCATGGGCGTTGAAACTAATCAGCAATTACAACCAAGCCTTAACGGTAATACCATTACCAATCTCTATTGTGCAGGGTCTATTTTGGCGCATTACAACCCTGTCTTTGAAGGCAGTGGCAGCGGTGTTGCTATTAGTAGCGGTTTTCATGCGGCACAATCAATGATCGCCTTACAGAACAACCATCAATCAAGCGTTATTTTTCCATCCTTAGCAGAGGGCAATATCTAATGCTCAAGCAAGATACCAGTTTTGACCAATGCATTAAATGCACCGTATGTACCGTTTATTGCCCTGTTGCTAAAGCCAATCCTAACTACCCTGGCCCTAAACAATGTGGCCCTGATGGCGAGCGATTACGGATTAAAAGCGCCGAATTTTATGATGATATGCTCAAGTTATGTACCAACTGCAAACGCTGTGAAACCGCGTGTCCTTCTGGCGTTAAAATTGGTGACATGATTGCTGTTGCGCGCAGTAAACATGCTAAACACAATATAAATATTAAAACTATTCGTGATTTTGTCCTTAGCCATACCGATTTAATGGGATCTGTCGCGACCCCTTTCGCACCAATCGTCAATGCGATTACCAGCATGAAACCGGTTAAAAAAGTTATGCATAAAACCATTGGGGTTCATGACCATAAAAGTTTACCTAAATATTCCCATGGTACTTTTCGCCAATGGTATAAAAAACACTGCCATAACCAAACTCACTATCCACAACAAGTACATTATTTTCACGGCTGTTATGTAAATTATAATCACCCACAATTAGGTAAAGATTTCATCAAGGTCATGAATGCAATGAACATTGGTGTGCAATTACTAAAAAAAGAAAAGTGTTGTGGTGTCCCACTGATTGCTAATGGTTTCTTTGATAAAGCCAAGAAAAACGCATTGCTCAACACTCAAAGTTTTGCAGCGGTTGTTGAAAAATATAATTCTACCATTGTTTCAACCTCTTCAACTTGTGCGTTTACCTTACGAGAGGAATATCCACATGTTTTAAAAGTTGATAATGCCAACGTTGCCGATCGGATTGAGTATGTGACCCGTTTTCTACTTAAAGCATTTATGAATGGCAATACCCCTAAGCTAAAACCTATTAATAAGAAAGTGGTCTACCATACTCCTTGCCACCTAGAGCGCACCGGAGGGAGTTTATATACCATTGAATTACTGAAAATGATTCCAGGTTTAGAACTTGAGGTATTAGATAGCCAATGTTGCGGCTTAGCAGGAACTTATGGTTTTAAAACTGAAAATTATGATACTTCAATTAAAATTGGTGAGGACTTATTTCAAAAAATACGCCATGCCAATGCTGATTATGCAATAACTGATTGTGAAACCTGTAAATGGCAAATTGAGGAAAACACTGATTTAACAACAATTCATCCAGTTAGTTTACTGGCTATGGCATTGGCTGACTAAACACACCTTTACCAATCGGTTATTTTTGATAATACTAATCAAATACGCAGTATTTTCCCCGATTAAATACTGCGTACTTTTTAACTCGCGCAATAATTAGCGAGATAGGTTTATCTAACGATTGAGTCAACATATTATGTTATTTCTAAAACCACTAGGGCTATTGTTTACCGCACTAATATTAAGCAGCTGTTCTTTTATGGCTATCGCTGCTGATAGCAATGAAGCGGTTCATTTTAAAACCGGAACTAGTAGTGAGCAGTATGTCGCAACAACAGCCAACTATGATGTTAATAATTATGTTTTTTATGCTAAAAAAGATCAGCATTTAAAAGTAACCCTCGACACCAAAAGCACTAAATTATGGGTTATTCTTCTCGACTCAAAACTTGAACGGGTTGCTGATTTAAATCCATATTCTGCTGATATTAATGACAATGGCGAATATGTATTACCTTATACTGGCAAATATACTATTCGTATTGGTCAATATCGCGCCTTTGCTCGCCGTGGTGAAAGCAGCCATTACACATTAACTATCGCGATCGATTAACCACTATTATTACCTCATTGGGGTTGTAAAACAGGTTGTTGCTTGGTTTTCATTAAGTACCCACATAAGATAAACATTAGTGAGTACAATACTGTACCTCCAGTAACAACCATACTCCAACCGCCATGCTGCCAGCAATAAATCAACAAAAAGCCTCCTAAACTACCACCGACATAATAATGAACTAAATAAAGCGCAGTAGCCGTTGCTTTAGCGACTTTGGCATGATGACTTACCCAAGCATAAGCTAATGAATGGGTAAAAAATGCGCCTGAGCTCAATAACAATAAGCTGATTAAAATAGTAATACGTGATTCAACTAATCCTAACCACATTCCCACCAAACTTAAAATCCCCCCTAAAATCATCCCTGATATTGGATTGAACTTACTTGCCCAGCGGCCGCTTAAACGTGATGTGATAGTGCCACTTAAATAACAAACAAAAATTAGTGATGCCCAACTTAAAGGCAAATTAAATGGTGCGGCTACCAATCTAAATCCAGTCACTGAATAAAGGTTAATAAATAACGCAAAATTTATTCCGCCAATTAACATTGCTAACCATAAAACAGGTTGCTTCAGATGAGCAATTAATTGACGAGCATGTACATGTAATTGATGGTTATGACGAACAAAATGTTGCTGTGGTGGTAATAATCTAATCACCACAATAGCCCCAATTAAACTCATGACCGCCATTCCAAATACCGCCCAATGCCAACCTAGTTGTTCACCAAAAATACCACCATACAATCGCCCAGCAATCCCGCCTAATGAATTAGCACTAATGTAACTCCCCACAGCTAACATTAATGCTGTAGGACTAAACTCTTCTGCCATATAAGCCACGGCAACAGCAACATAGCCTGCAACTGAAACCCCCATCACCGCACGTGCTAAAGTTAGACTCAATAAATTTTGAGTGAAAATCATCGCGATCCCCACAATAGGCATCAGTAATAAGCTGATCACCATGATCAATCGTCGTCCAACGATCTCGGAAGCAATAGCCCACGGAATTAAACATACTGCCAGCATTAATGTTGTTGCCGCTAATACCCAGTTAATTTGAGTCGCGGACACAGCAAATTCTTTCGCCATCAACGGCAGCATTGGCTGAAATAAATATAAGTTACAAAAAACGATAAATGACCCTAATGCCAGTGCAAAACTGGTTTTCTTATAGGCTAATGTGTTTATCTCGATCATGATCTCACCTTTTAAACGATCTATGCCTATCCCTGGATGTCATTAGGGTAGAAATATCTATTTTCAAAAACTAAACATAACGTGACAAGACGATAACAATAGCCGCATAATAATGAAAATATATAATTAATATCACAGTGATAAACAAAGATTATAGCCATGGACACGCGTTTACTTATTTACTTCACTCAATTAGCACAAACAAAAAATTTTACTCGTGCCGCAGAGCAACTTCATATTGCACAGCCAGCACTTAGCGTAGCAATCAAAAAACTTGAACAGCAATTAGATCTGACATTATTTTATCGTAATGAACGCAAAGTTAGCCTCACTCAAGAAGGTGAAGTGTTGCTTATACATGCTAAACAAATATTACAAAAAATCGACGATGCTACCTTAGCGATGAAAGAGTTACGCGGATTAGAAAAAGGCGAAGTACGACTTGGAGTACCAAGTATGCTGGGATCCTATTTTTTTCCTCAAATACTGATGGGCTTTAAAAGCCATTACCCCAATTTAAAATTAACCATTGTTGAAGCAGGTACCCAGTCAATTCGACAAATGCTCGTTGAGGGAGAATTAGATCTTGGTGTTATTATTAATCATAACGTACCGAGTAGTTTACAAATAGAGCATCTATTGCGTTCACAGATGGTCGCTGTAGTGAGTGAACACCACGAATTTGCGACCCAAAAAAGCATCACTTTTGACGATTTTTTTGGGCAAGAATTGGTAGCATTTAAACCTGGGTATTTTCATCGTGAAATTTTAGATCATATTTGCGAACAACATCATCTAACTGCAAATATCTCATTTGAAACTAATTTATTACCCATGATTTTACAAATTATTCGCCATGACTTTGCTATCACATCCTTACTTGAATTAGTCACTGACCATGAATCGAACGTTATTCCTATTCCCTTTGCTGAACCTATTCATTTAGATCTTGCAATGGCATGGCGTAAACAAGGTTACCTCTCACTTGCCGACAGAACATTTATTGAATACGTTAAGCAACAATGCCAACAATAATCATTACCAATAATAATACGCGAGAAACCATTAACACAAATTAAACACAAGCGAATCAATAAGTAACATCTTGAAAATCAAATTATTAACATTATCAATAAAAGCATGCCAGAGATCATAACTTAGACTGTTAACAGTCGTTAACAAGCTGTTTTTTAGCTACATTAGTCGCATCTTTTATGAATAAAATGCCGTAAAACATCATAAATGCATATTTAATTTGATTTTAGGAGAGAGTTTTCCATGACGGAATTATTAATTGGTTTGGTGATTACCATTGCCGTTGGTTATTACATAGTAAAGGGATATAACGCAGCCGGTGTTTTATTAACCGCTGGCGTTTCATTATTAATTATTGCAGGGATATTAGGTCATTCTGTTTTACCAGCAAAAGTGGCATCTACAGGTAACCTACTAACTGATTCACTTGAGTATGTGAAATACATGCTTCAAAACCGTGGTGGTGGCCTAGGTTTACAAATCATGCTTTTGTGTGGTTTTGCTTCTTATATGACATATATCGGCGCAAATAATGTTGTTGTAAAACAGTTTTCAAAGCCTCTTTCTTTTATTAAATCACCTTATGCATTATTAGTTGCGGCCTATATTGTGGCATGTTTAATGTCACTTGCAGTTAGCTCTGCAACAGGTCTTGGGGTGCTATTAATGGCAACCCTATTCCCAATGATGACAGCGATGGGTATTTCTCGCCCAGCAGCGGCTGCGGTATGTGCATCACCTGCTGCTATTATTTTATCTCCAACATCAGGTGATGTTGTTGTTGCTGCTGAAAAATCAGGTTTACCATTACACGTCTTTGCCGTTGAAACGGTACTACCTGTTTCTATCTGTGCCATTATCGTTATGGCTGTGGCAGCGTTTTTCTGGAATAAATACCTTGATAAGAGAGACAATACTCCAATGGAACGTGTTGATATTTCAGAAATGGAAGTCAATGCACCTGGTTATTACTCTATCTTACCTTTCATGCCAATTATCGGCGTATTCTTATTTAACGGTGAAACCATTCCAGGTTTAAAACTGGATATTTACACAATTGTAATCGTATCAATTGCACTTGGTGCTTTAGTTGATTTCTTGACTAACCGTTTAGATGGTAAGACGACATTAAGTAATCTAGAGTCTTGCTATGCTGGTATGGGTGACGCATTTAAAGGCGTAGTAATGCTATTAGTTGCTGCGGGTGTGTTTGCGCAAGGACTGATGACAGTTGGTACGATTGATAACCTGATTGCGCTAGCAGATAAAGCTGGCGCAGGTGGTTTCGCATTGATGCTACTACTAACAGCACTAACAGTTGCTGCCGCTATTGCAACAGGCTCTGGTAACGCACCGTTCTATGCTTTCGTAGAACTGGCACCTCAGCTAGCGGGTAAATTAGGTTTAAGCCCTGCTTTCCTAATTATTCCAATGTTACAAGCATCAAACTTAGGTCGTACTATTTCACCTGTTTCTGGTGTTATCGTCGCGACATCTGGTATGGCGAAAATCAGTCCGTTTGATGTTGTTAAACGTACCTTCGTGCCTGTTATCTGTGGTTTAGCGACCGTTATTGTGGGTACATTTGTCTTAGTACCGATGTACGCTTAATCATTACATAGAACATTAATGACTGAAAAATACCAAGCCCATTGAGAAATACTCTCAGTGGGCTTTTTTTATATTGTTATTCACGGCACAATCCTATTATCAATCAAACCACATGATGATGTTATGAATAAACAACAAGCCCTTATCCAAATCTTGACCTTTGGTCCTCAACGGGACGCGGCGTTTTCAGTATTTGTTAATGCAGACAACTCTCCCAATGATCCCCCTTTTGAGGTCAGCCACCAGCATTTAATCATGGTATTAGAAAAATATCTTGCTGATGAAATTGATGCCGATGATATCGAGCAATGGGCAAATTTAATTGATTTTAGAGCAGATATTGATGGTAGTGCTATTGAAGGCTATTTATATGCATTAGCCAATCCAGAAATGATGGGCGGTGGCGAAAATAAAGCGAACATTTTACGTATGCTCGCTGTACTAACCCAAAGCTAACAGAGCTTAACCCGCACGAAGAGCAAGTAACGCAGCCAAATCATAAGGCGGTTGATATAAGCAAAAGTCGACCGTTTTCGTATCGACCGCTAAAATTGACATTCGATCAGCCAATTCATTACCTTCAATACCAACATGACCATTTACATGGTGGATCACAAGCTGTGATTTTAGTGCTTGATAACGGCTAAACATTTGTTGAATTAATGCGAGATTTTTAATTTCTCCACCCGCTTTTTTCCAGCCATTTTTTTGCCATGTTATCGCCCATTGAGTAATACATTGAATTGAATATTTCGAATCACAAAAAATAGTGACAGTTGTCCCTTGTACCAACGCTTGTTCAGCTAAGATCAACGCTTGATTAAGTGCATTTAACTCGGCGGTATTATTGGTGCCCATTGGTTCATACAAGCCATACCATAATTCACAGAGCTGATTGTTTCGGTATAACGCTAACCCTGATCCCGCTTTACCCGGATTTGGATCACAACCGCCATCAGTAAATATTTTAATCTCTGCAGTTAATGCATGAACTTGTTCGCTGGTTAATGATCCTTTACTGGTTGTTGTACGCTTTACAGCAGTTTTATTACTTCCCGCTGCTGTAGATCTTACTGCTTGAGGCTGTTTACCAAAAGCGGCCGTTGCTTCTGCTTGAGTTGGAAATGATTTATAGCGTGCACCTGCAAATTTATCGACTTGCTGCTTACAACTTGCCCAATCACTATAAATACCGGGCTCACGGCCTTGCCATACCACATAAAACTTTTTGGCCACTATCATCTCCATACTATTTCTAGAACATACATACTTGGTATTCTAAGATTCTATCACTAATGCAGCTTTATGATTATGCTAAGATAAACGCCACCACTAAAATATACTCGTATCATTGTTAATACTGTTGTTAAATAATGATATTAAGCAATCACCATTCAACATTTATTTATTCACCGTGTGAGTATGGAGTTCAGTTTTGAGCCATAAAATACGCTTAGACATTGCTAATGGCATGTCACAGCTGGGGATTAATGTTCAACCACAAGATAATATATCAACCGCCATCTTTATGGTGCTTTGCTGTGCTCTTGCATTCTTATCTTATGTCTTTGTGCGTTGGGGCTTACTTACATTATTACGCTCAGCCATAAAACGTTCCCAAGCGACATGGGGACACGTTATGGTGCGCCATAAAGTGTTTGAAAAATTATCACTGACTATTCCAGCAATGGTACTCAATCTTGTTATACCGCTAGTATTAGATAAACATGCTATTCTCAGTAGTTTTATTGATCGCACCCTCAGCTTATGGTTAATTATCGTACTCGTCAGAAGCTCATATGCATTTCTTGATGCAACCAACGACATGGCAGATATCAATCAGATCAGCCGAAATCTACCAGTAAAAAGTTTTGTTCAATTATCAAAACTGATCATCTTTTTTATTGGCTTTATTATTGCTATTTCAGTATTAGCTAATCGATCACCTATTTATTTCTTAAGCGGTTTAGGTGTTGCTACAGGTTTAGTGTTATTGGTTTTCCGCGATACTATTTTAGGTTTTGTGGCTGGTATTCAGCTGTCAGCTAACCAAATGGTAAAAGTGGGTGATTGGATCCAAATGGATAAATATGGCGCTAACGGTAGTATTGATGAAGTCTCTTTAACAACTGTTAAAGTAAAAAACTGGGACAATACTGTGACCAATATCCCTGCCTATGCTCTGGTACAAGACTCATTTATTAACTGGCGTCAAATGCAGGAATCTGGTGGGAGACGCATCAAACGTTCAGTGCTAATCGATATTGAAACGATTAAATTTATAGATCAACAACAACAACAAAAATTAGCTCAGCTCCCTTATGTGGCAGATTTTATAACGAAAAGAAACACTGAAATAGCCAGCGGTGATGCGCATGCATTACAGCTTACCAATATTACGGTATTTCGTGCTTACCTAGAGGCTTATTTAAAGCAAAACAAGAAAATTCGTCAAGATATGACCTTTCTGGTGCGTGAATTAGAGCCAACAGCACAAGGTCTACCCGTGCAAATTTATGTGTTTGTTAATGATACTCGATGGGCTTTTTATGAAGCAGTTCAATCTGATATTTTTGACCATGTATTAGCGATTTTGCCCCAATTTGATCTTGCCGTATATCAAAGCCCTGATGGATCGGATGTAAGAAGCTTACAATCACATTAAAAATATAGAGGTCAAGTTTTATACTTGACCTCCATTTTATTAAAACACTTTTTCATCAAACAGTTACTCAATTCTTTTTATTGCTATAGTGCCAATTGGTAAGCCATTTGAATAATGTAAGCCATTTTCAAAATCAGTATCCGTTCTTTCAGATGTCAATAACGAGATATTTACATGTGGTGTTAATGGTGCATTATTAGCCGTAAATGTTGTTCCATCATCACTACCGGCATCATATGTTTTTACATCTTTTGATAATGTAGTAAGCCAGTTATCCCCATCTTTCAAAGAAAGACTATCAATACCAGCAAACCAATCAGGACTTGGCGCTAACATAGTAACTAATGAAATTAATGGAAAGTCTTGAGTCACCGTAAATCTTACTGTTACTGAGTTTTCACCTGCATCTAGATTAGCAGCAGACAGACCACTACCATCAATGGTTGAATATCCTTTACCGGTATTAATTACGCTATTTATCTCTGGAGTAATATCATCTTTAGAGCCAGTTTCAGCCACAGTAACAATACCAGCAGACGCTAATTCACCAACCTTAAACAAATTAACATTACTATTATGCGTAAGACCAATTAGACCTGAAAAATGGCGATTATTCGGATAATTTGTTGGGAAATTTGTACTACTCCAATTAGATGTAAATGTTAAGTCATAGGTTGCCGTTTCTGACTGTCGATTAAAATCATCATTATCACTGCCACACCCACCACTCAAAAACAAAACGCCAACAAAAAGAGAAAATAGATATTGCTTCATTTTATTCACCTTCCATACCATTATGGTATGATTGTTAATATGAAGTAACATTATGGTTCAAAATATTATCTCAATAGTATTTTAAGGCTATAAAAACCCCTAAGAACATAATCGCTTCCTTAATTTATCTTTTTCTATTGATTTCTATGAATAGCCATATGAAAAAACTTTTATAATCATAAAGATATAAATTAAAATTTAATATCAGCGTTTATTATCCATATCTGAGAAACTGTCTTATATTCAATAATCAGTTACTTTTATTGATAATAATTTTTACTTTCGATCGCCTGATATAAAAACTTAAACAGATATAAAGGTCTGGGTTTATAAAGGCTAGCCAGCGTTTAGGTGAGCCGCTATAATTCCCGCCTCAAAATATAGAGGTCAAAACATGCACACGAAAGTAACACCTATTGATAGCTACCCTAAGTATTGGGCTGAATGCTATGGCACAGCTCCATTCTTGCCAACATCTAGAAAAGAGATGGACGCTCTTGGCTGGGACAGCTGTGACATTATCATTGTTACTGGTGATGCCTATGTTGACCATCCAAGTTTTGGTATGGCTGTTATTGGTCGTTTACTTGAGTCTCAAGGTTTTCGCGTGGGTATTATTGCGCAGCCTAAATGGGACAATAAAGACGATTTTATGGCATTGGGTAAACCGAATCTTTATTTTGGTATTACATCCGGCAATATGGATTCAATGATCAACCGCTATACCGCGGATCGTAAGTTGCGTAAAGACGATGCTTACACTCCCAACAATGAAGGTGGCAAACGTCCTGATCGTGCCGTATTGGTGTATTCACAACGCTGCCGTGAAGCCTATAAAGAAGCACCTATCGTGCTGGGTGGTATTGAAGCAAGTTTACGTCGCCTTGCACACTATGATTACTGGTCTGACAAAGTTCGTCGCTCAGTATTAATGGATGCGAAGGCTGATATTCTGTTATTTGGTAACGCTGAACGTGCACTGGTTGAAGTCTCACACCGTATCGCAAATGGCGAAGATATTAAGTCATTAACTGATATTGCAGGCACTGCGGTAATGATCAAAGACATTCCTGAGCGTTATCAGGAAATTGATTCATCACGTATTGAAAAGCCTGGTCGTCCAATGGTGATGCAAAACCCTTATGCGACCGAAGAAACTTGTGCATCTAATAAAGAAGAAAAAGAAAAGCAGCCACAGGTAATTCACGTTCGTCCATCGCGCCACGACGCAGAAAATACAGTTGTCCGTCTGCCATCTTATGAAAAGCTAGCCAATGACCGTATTTTGTATGCTCACGCAAGCCGTGTCATGCATTTAGAAACCAACCCTTATTCTGGACGCGCATTAATTCAAAAACATGCTGATCGTGAATTATGGATCAATCGTGCACCAATTCCATTATCAACTGAAGAGATGGATTTTGTATTTGGATTACCGTTTGCTCGCGTACCTCACCCAAGTTACGGCAAAGCAAAAATTCCAGCTTATGACATGATCAAAACCTCGGTTAACATCATGCGTGGTTGTTTTGGTGGTTGTTCATTCTGTTCAATTACTGAACACGAAGGTCGTATTATTCAAAACCGTTCTCAAGAATCTATTCTTAATGAACTAGAAGACATTCGCGATAAAGTTCCTGGTTTTACTGGTACTATTTCTGATTTAGGTGGCCCGACAGCGAACATGTATCGTCTTGGCTGTTCTGACACACGTGCAGAAGCTAACTGTCGTCGCCCATCATGTATCTTCCCTAAAATTTGTGAGAAGCTAAATACCGATCACAAACATCTGATTGATTTATATCGTAATGCTCGTAATGTTAAAGGTATCAAGAAGATCATGATTGCCTCTGGTGTGCGCTATGATTTAGCTGTCGAATCGCCAGAATACGTGCGTGAACTTGTTACTCATCATGTTGGTGGTTATTTAAAGATCGCACCGGAACATACAGAAAAAGGCACACTTGATCTGATGATGAAGCCGGGCATGGGTACCTATGACCGCTTTAAATCAATGTTTGAACAATACAGTCAAGAAGCAGGCAAAAAACAATACCTAATTCCATACTTTATTTCAGCGCACCCAGGCTCAACTGATGATGACATGTTGAACCTTGCATTGTGGCTTAAACAAAATGATTACCAGTGTGATCAGGTACAAAACTTCTACCCATCACCAATGTGTAATGCTACGGCAATGTACCACTCTGAAACTAACCCATTAAAGAAAGTGAAGTACAAAGGTCGTGAGGATTTATTTGTTGCTAAAGGTGAACGTCAACGTCGCCTGCATAAAGCACTCTTACGTTACCATGATCCACTAAACTGGCCTCTTATTCGTGATGCACTAACGACAATGGGTAAGAAGTACCTTATTGGTAATCGCCCTAATTGTTTAGTACCAGAGGCTGGTAGTGAAGCAGAAATGACACCAGCAGAACGCCGTGGTTCAGGTCGTCATGGTTCTAAGCGCTTTGCAACTAAGAACCCAAACCAGCCTGATATTCGTACCGATGGTAAACGCCCTCAAGGTAATCGAAATGGTAAGCCGGTAGGTAATGGTAAACTGCAACCAAACGGCCCACGTAGTAACAATACAGCAAAAACAGGCACTAACAGTAACCGTGGTGGTAGTAATAACACCAGTACCAATGGTAACCGTGGTGGCAGTAATAACACCAGTACCAATGGTAACCGTGGTGGCAGTAATAACACCAGTACCAATGGTAACCGTAATGGAAAGCCTGCCCAGTCAAATAGTCGCCCGACTAACCGTAATGGTAAACCAGGGGGTCGCCCAAACGGTAAACCAACGCGGAGTCGCAGCGGTGCATAGCTAATACCGCACTCAAAAACTGCACGTTAAACAATAATCGCCGTCTATCTTTAGACGGCGTTTTTGTTTTACAACTATTTGACTTAATATTAATAAATATAGTGACTAATTAGGTACACTAATGACAATATGACAAAGGATTAACAACCAGCTTATTGTTTAACTTTTAGGGATAATTGTTCATTGTGAGATGTATCTATACTGTTTGCCTTACTTCTTCATTATTTATTGCGAGTACAGCAGCTGCAAGCACTACTCAAGATTATGATGCTTGCCTACTCAACGCGGTAAAAACCCAAAATGGTGATTTAACACTCAATGACATCCGTTTGCGTTGTACCAAAAATATTACAGCGGCAACAACGCATCAGGCTTCTCCCCAGCCAACGCTTGTTTCTCAACGCTTACAAAATGAACGTGAAACAGCGTTCAACCGCTTCGTTATTACTCCCCATCGTATGAATTATTTTCTACCAATAGTCATGACTGACAGCATCAATGATGCCGCTTATAAAGATAGTCCGTGGGCTGGTAAGATGAAAAATGCTGAAGCGGAGTTTCAAATTAGTTTTAAAACACCATTAAATTATGGTGATTTATTGATTGATGATGATGGCTTATTTGTCGCTTTCACCTTGGAGTCATATTGGCAAGTGTATGCCGCTGACCTTTCACGTCCGTTTAGAGAAACCAATTATCGCCCCGAAATATTTTACCTAGCCCCGACACCATGGGCCCCCTTTGGCACCAAAACTTGGATGACACTGGGTATTGAACACCAATCAAATGGTCGAACTCAGGGCTTATCGAGAAGCTGGAACCGTGTCTATACAGATCTGATCGTTGAGAAAGGCAATTTAGCACTATCACTGCGCCCGTGGTGGCGAATACCTGAAGATAAAAAACAAACACCATCTTCTGCTACTGGCGATGACAATCCAGATATCATCGATTATATGGGACATTATGAGATAAATGCAGTTTATAAATGGCAAGATTACGAATTTAGTTTTACTGGCCGCCAAAACTTTGCAACTCACAAAGGCTATGGTGAATTGGGATTAACCTTCCCGCTATGGGGTAAATTACGAGGTTATACTAAATACTCAACAGGTTATGGTGAAAATCTCATTGATTACAACCATAAACAGCAACGACTCGGTATTGGCATTGCCCTAACTGATTTACTTTAACGAAAGAGTTCAAACCCAATAAAGATGATTGCTGCAGAGCCTAACACCGCCACAAGACCTGTGACAATCTGATTTTGTTGTGACTTTGATAAATAGCGAATCACCCAATATGCAAAGCCTAATAGACCAAAAATAATTAAAATCTTTAACATATAGCACTCCATTGACTTAGCGAACAAATTCACAGGCAGTAACATTCACCAACGTTAAGCATGACACTGATGTCTTATCTATCAAGTGTAGGCATAAATACCAATAAAAATAGCACCCTTAGGTGCTATTTTTGATTATTGCTTATCTTTCATTAGCATTACTTTTAAACATTGGTATATCTTGCAACTGTGGAATAATTTGCTGCAGTTGCTGCTCTTGTTTCGCTAAGCCTTCAATTGAACCGCATAAATCATTCGCTTTTACTTTCATCTCACCACTATGCTGAGCCACAGTATCAGTGATCTGCGTCTTTAATTGCGAAAATTTAGTCTGCATTTGACTAAAATCGAGATCGCCATGTTTCATCTCATCACCAAGTGCCGTTAATACACTTGATATTGATTCAACAGTAACTTGCTGGATCGCATTTTCAAATTCTGTTTTCCAGGTGGTATCCATACTACTAAACACATCAGCAGGCATCACAAAATCACCTTGCGCATTATAAAATTTATGTTGCGCCTGCTCACTTAATTGTTTCACCAATGTCTGTACTTTAGTAAATGCAGTTTGTGAGTTAAAACTACTTGATACATCTTTCAATACTGCTAATGCTAGGTCTGTGCCTTGTTGAGCTAACGCTGCCATCTGTGGCAAATAGGTCTGCATATTATCGCTATAAGCTGTTAATGCTTGCTGTTGCATCGTATTAAGATCAACCTGCTTACCATTAATAAACAAATTATTATTATCATCTATTAATAACTTTGGCTTTCCTGCTTCATAAACAGACACGTTTCCTTTATCAATATGAATTGGATTAGGTACGTTAACAGGACAACTTTGCGCATATACTGCACCTGAACTTAATAGCAGCAAACCACCAATTAGCCCTTTTTTCATCACTCTTTCTCTTTGTTTTATCAAAAAAGCAGCCATTCAAAGCTGCTTTTTTAGTTTAATTAATCGTTAATGATTATTATCAACTTGAAACACATTATGATTGAACAAGGATGACACAATATCAGCAGAAGATGCACCATCTACTAAGCCTAAATCATGTTGTGGGTTGAAATTTTCTAACACAATATGCTGTGACTGCCCTTGAGTACTATTCACTTCAAGATTGAGATTGCCGTTATCATCAACATCAGCACTAACATGTTTCAATAAAACATCCATATCAACAATACTATTATTATCATCAGTCAATAAGTCATAAAGGTTAATTTGATCTTTATCTAACTCAAAATCAGTAATGGTATCCGTATTTTCCACCGCCGAAAGCGATGTTTCATGCCATATGAACACATCATCACCACTACCACCGGTTAAAATATCATTACCCTGACCAGCAGCAAGAATATCGTTGCCACCGAAACCAAACAAAGACTCGCCTTGGTTATCAGCAGTCAAGGTATTATCTTGTTGATTACCAAAATTATCACTTAACTCAAGATTACCACTATTAAGTAATGCATCCAATTTATCAGCATTTGTCATACTAGCAGCGTTATCACCAAAGAGATCATTATGACTAACACCATCTAATATGATGTTTTGCACAACTTGATGTTGATCATCAAAAATCTGAATTTCAGTATTGCCTTGTTGTTCTACGATATTCAAACGATTATTCAAATCTTCAACAGATTGAATATCCTGACTATTAAGCGCATCACCAAGATTAATGGTATCAATACCCACTTCAAAATCCATGATAGTGTCTGTCGCTGGCGCATTAGCAGTACCAAAATCAGCTTCAGACCATAAGAAAGTATCTTTAACGCCATCGCCATGGCCATTAAGATCACCTCCCCACAGAATATCATCACCTCGACCGCCAACTAAAATATCAGATGCTAAACCACCGACGAGAATATCATTGCCGTCACCGCCAAATAGGGTTGCTTCAGCGGTACTATCAATCACTAAATTCGCTTGATTCGACGCACTATTCTGACCAATTATATTATTGGTTACACTAAGATCATCAACCACGACATCAATATTAACCGCTGGTGATATTGCTTGAGAACCATCAGATTCAGTCGATACTGCAACAACGCTGATTGTGTGTGTACCTTGAGTAAGATCTTTAATATAAACATCATTCAGATCTTGCGCAGTAATTTGCCACTCACCATTACCTAAGTCGGTACCAATAACATTGCCAGCTTTATCAACAACCTGAGCTGAGCCTAAATCACTAAGTTTAACAGTCAGTGTTTCAGAAGCATCAGCTGACGCTGCAGCAATTAAACCAATCAAAGGCAACATTGTCCCTAATGAGCTTTGAATCGCAGCGGTTTGAATATGATCCGGACTTAAACTTAAGGACGGCATATCCGCTTTTGGTGTGACGGTAATATTGACTTTATTGGTCGTCGATAGACTGCCACCTGAGCCGGTATTACCACCATCATTGGTTGTAATGGTCAATTCATCATTGCCACTGAAGTTTTCAGCTGCAGTATAGCTCACACCACTATCAAGTACCGCGTTGATATCTGCCATTGAACCTTTCAGAACCACATTACCGCTACCATCATCAGTAACTTCAACACCACTATTTGTCGGTAATATAATCGATAGTGAGCCATGATTAACCGCTAATGTCACCGACATCGCTTCATTATTGGCAAGCTCATTAAAGTCAGCATCGGTAACTTTTATACCTTCCACAACTGTTGCAGTATCTTCACTCGCAGTAATCGTGGTAGGTACATCATTGACCGGTGCATCATTGACCGCATCGACAGTGATATCAACCGTACTCACATCGGTTAACGCACCACCGCTACCGACATTACCGTTATCAGAAGTAGTCATGGTTAGCTGATCGCTACCGTTATAGTTTTGATCGCCACTGTATTCAATCCCCGCATCAAGCAAGGTATTAATTTTATCAATATCACCGCTTATCACTAACTTACCGTCACCATTATCAGTGATCGTTAGCCCTTGAGTATCGGTTGCAATAACCGCCAGTTGTCCATGTTCAACACTTAGCTCAACTGTCATTTGTCCCGATGTACCACCTTCTTTGGCATCAACATCTGCAATGCTCAATCCAGTAATAATATGGCTACTGTCTTCATTAACATCAAATGCTGCAGGTACTGTATTTACAGGCGCATCATTAACCGGTGTTACTGTGATATCAACCGTACTCACATCGGTTAACACGCCACCGCTACCGACATTACCGTTATCTGATGTAGTCATGGTTAGCTGATCACTACCATTAAAGTTTTCATCACCAGTGTATTTAATACCCGCATCAAGCAAGGTATTAATCTTATCGATATCACCGCTTATCACTAACTTACCATCACCATTATCAGTAATAGTTAAACCTGATGTATCGACACCCGCAGCAATAGCAAGTTGGCCGTGTTCAACACTAAGCTCAACTGTCATTTGCCCCGAAGTACCGCTTTCTTTAGCGTCAACATCTGCAATGCTCAAGCCTGTAATAACATGGCTACTATCTTCATTAACATCAAACGGTGCTGGTACAGTATTTACAGGCGCATCGTTCACTGGCTTAACTGTAATATTAATACTATCAGTATCGGTTAATGGACCGCCGGCACCTGAATTACCATTATCATTAGTGGTCATAGTCAGGCTATCAGTACCGTTAAAATCTTTATCACCAGTATAGTTAATTCCATGATCTAAAAGTTGATTAATCAAGTTTAAATCACCATTGATAATCAACTTACCATCACCATTATCAGTGACGGTTAAGCCCGATGTATCGACACCCGCGGCAATAGCAAGCTGACCGTGCTCAACACTTAGAGTGACTGTCATATCCATTACTGCATCATGATCATTGCTATCAACATCGGTAATTTGCAAACCATTTATCACTAGCGTAGCGTCTTCATCAACCGTTAATGGATCTGAAGGTAAATGGTTTACTGGTGCATCATTATCAGGAATAACATCAACATGGATAGTCTTATCAACTGCAACACTGTCAGTACCAACAACACCGTTGTCAACCGCACGAATATCAAGATTTAAATCGCCATTCCAAATAGTGCCGTCAATGACCGTTTGATTATTAGCATCACCCGGATGGAAAATTAACGAATCCAGATCAGAGCCTGTCACTTTAATTATCCATGAACCATCAGCTTGCTTTTCTGCACTACCATCAACCCCATCAGGTAACGTAAATGAACTTGAATCAGGTACGTTAGTGATGGTTATTTGTAATGATTCAGCCCCATTTTCATGCACATTTGGACCAGGATTATTAATGGTGTTTTTGTCGTCATAAGCTTTAATACCCAAATCAAGCGTAATCGGACTATTTTCATCACCACTTGCATTTGGATCAACGTCAGTATCTACTTTATCGGCTACTGGTTGTACATCGATAGTGATGGTTTCACGATTCTCTGCCGGTTTATCCAGTGAGTCTTCTTTTGAATAAACCACAATATCAATATCAACGGTACCACTGAAATCATGGGGTGGACGCACTTTAATATCACTTAAATCAAAGCTTTCACCTGATGCAGCAATTGTCCATACACCACCGCCATTATTAACAGCACCTTCAATGATAAAGCCATCGGGCACATTTTCTAATTTCATCGAAACAATATGCTCAGAGCCATCGACATCTTCTAAAGAACCACTAATTCCAGCCAATGAAATAGCGGTATCTTCATCACCAACAATCGGTGTATCAATACCTTGCCATTTGATTTCATCATTCACAGCAATTACATCAAAGCTAACCGTACTATCAAATGATTTAGTGTCAGTGACTGTCGCCCCGCTAGTTTGATCATAAATAGCAGTATCCACTACAGTTGTACTGACATTAATATCGACCTTACCGCTAAAATCGAGTGCAGGCTTGAAATGAATATTATCAAGCTGACTTTGATCAACCGTAATTGACGTGCCTAGCACATTGCCATTAGCATCAATAAATACGCCATTGGTAGTATCAGCTAATGTTAGGGTTACTGACTGTATCGTTTCTTTACCATCAGTCTCCGATGTATCGGTATCTTTTAAACTCATCGAGAGATCGAGTTTAATATCACCATCTTCGTAAGCAATATTATCGTATACCTGCTCTTGCTTATCATCTGATGTCGAGATCGGCTGCTTATCGGCGTTTAAGCCATCCGTTTCTACAACCGTAATCGCGACATCTTTAGGCCCATCAACTTGTGGAGCAACTTGTACGGCAATATCTTCATTTACTGTTTTATAATCACCACTATCAGTATCTGTTGTGACATAGGTAACATTAAACTTAAAATCACCGGCATAGTCATTAGGAAGATTTAATGTGATGCCTGAAAGATCAACCGTACCATCAGCACCAACAGGCACTTTTAATACGTACTCACCAGTAACGTGGTCAAAATCAGCGCCTGAAATAGTTGCACCCGCTGGTAAATTACCGATGCTTTTGATTACTAAGGTAAACTCATCGTGAGCTTGATCACCGTTCGCTGTACTGATGGTAACAATGTGATCCATCATTTGCTTACCGAGATCAACACTATTATCTTCAGTGCCCGTTACGATATAGCTATCATCAACAATGATATCGGCGGCTTTTTCAGTATGACTTTCAGTATTAGCGCTAAAATCTAACGTGATTGTTCCTTTCTCGTTAACTTTATCACTGACATCACCGTCATCGCTCATATCTTGAACAAGGGCATTGATATTAAGGGTTAACTGGCCTGTAAACTTTTCTGCCGCAATTATTTTTAAGTCACCTAGTGATGATTGCGGCACCGTCCAGCTACCATTACCGTTATTAATACCACCAATGATCACGAACCCTTCAGGAATAGGATCTAACACAATTTGCGTGATCACTTCTGAACTTGAACTATCATCATTTTGCCAGATAATTTTGCCGTCAGATCCAGCATCATTAGATAAATCAATTACACCGTCGCTACCAGAGGCAATCGTAGTCTCTTGTGTACCGTTATGATCAATAACTATTGAACCATCAGGCTCAACAACCGCTTTAATATCAACATCCAATGTGCCGGTAATTTCTTTGGTTACTGTTTCTTTATTACCATCGACATCAGTTTGAGATACGGTAACCGTTGAGGTTAACTGTATATCTTGATCTGAATTATGAGGTGCAGTTACTGTTAATTCACCACCATCAAGTAATGTCTGTAATTGCTGTGTAGTTAATTCTATATGACCACTACTGTCAGTATTAAGTAGAGAACCATCTATAAGCAACTGATAACCCGCAGGTAATCCACTTAAAGCTAAACCTGTAATATGCTCTTGCGGATCAGTCAGCGATGGTTGCCAATGAACAATAGTTGCTTCGTCTTCTAGTCCTGTCGATATAGTGGTGTAATTATCCGCATCAATTTCAGGTGTGATATGAATAATCAACTCACTGCTGAACTCAGCACTCGCACCATCATTTTCAGTCACAACTATGCGCACATCTAAACTGAGATCTTCAGTGCTATTCTGAGGTGGCTTAATAACAATATTGGTTAATGAGTCAAGGTTTACTTGATAAATAGGCTGACCATTACTGTCTTCACCTGCGTAAACTAAGGTTTGTAGATTACCTTCTGCATCATAAATCTCAGTCCCTTTTGGAATACCTGAAATAACCACACTCAGAGTTTCAGAGCCATCAGTATTACCGTCAGCATTGGTATGCTCACCAGAGACGACTTTAAAATCAAATTTAGCTTCGCCATCTTCTTTAATCGTGGTTTGTAAACCATCTCGACCATCATCTAATGGTGTCCAATCAGGGTTTTCAGATACAATTTCAGGGTGATCAACCACACCTGTTAACGCAACATCAATGGTTTGAGGACCAATGATTTTTTCACTGGTCTCAGTCGTCACTTGGCCGTTAGCATCTGTCACTTGTGCGACATCACGGACAACACCATTAACCGTAATACTAAAATCAACATTACTGTCTAACGGCGGTTGCATTGATAAACCGCTTAACTGTTGGTATGAAATCTCATATACGCCATCGCCATTTGGCGTCAGTAGCTGATCATTAAGATACAGCACAGCGCCATCAGGCAATGCCGAAATTTGTAGATATAAAGTCTCTGAACCATCGGTATTATCGTCCAATGATGTCAAGTTAATATGGCTTGATAAATCAATCCGTTGATCTTCATTTGCTTCAACACGCGTGACTTTCAATACCGCATCATCAGCCACAGGACTAACATTAATAATCACAGTTTTAATTTCAGAGTCAGCCGTTTGATGACCAGTAACAAAGTTACTATTTTCTTTACTTTGTGCTTGAATCGTTAACTCAATATCGCCACTGAAATTATCAACTGGATTAACCTCAACTGACGCCATCTGGTTTGCTGTTACTTTATACACACCAGAGCCAGGTGAAGTTTCAACTAATAATTGACCGCCAATTTCTAAGGTACACTTGTCCTGATATTCTACGGGCACGGTAATGAAATAGAACAGCCTTTCTGAACCATCGGTATCTTGTAAATCAGCCACAACATTGAGTAACACGTTATCCTGATCTTCTGAGGTGACATAGTGATCAACAGAACTTGCATTCCAGATTGGTGTATCCGCAATACCTTGCACATTAATAGAAAACTCACCATTCATAACCGGATGATTACCACCGTCAGTGGTATTTACTTGTGCAGTTACGTCAAATTTAATTCCGGCAGCTGAGGTTGAATAGTCTGCATCAGGAACAAAAGTCACACCTTGTAAAATAAATTTCACATCTGGTGGATTAGTTGTATCAACTGCAAACGCCTCCGGTGGTAAGGTAACACTACCATCACTATTAACGGTGAGTGGTTGGTCGTTATACATAAACACACCATGTGCTTGTGTTTGCGGTTGAATAGTTACTGTACCTACATGTTCACCACGGTCGTTATCCCCACCATTAATGGTCATATTAATTGCAATACCATTACGGCTTGGATCAACGTTGTCGGTTGGATCGGTAGAGTGACGACCATCGTCTTCTTCACCGGCACTATTTTCAACTTGTAATATGGCGTCTTTATCGGAAATATCTAAAGTTATAGTGCCTGTAGCAGTATCACCGTCACCATCGGTTACTTCAAAACCAATTTGTTTAATTAGCTCTTCTTGAGTTTGAGAGATGTTATCTTTGGCTATAAAGTAGGTATCACCATTAGGCTTGATCATCAGCTCACCTAATACTTGCGTACCGTCTTTCACTTCATAGATTCGATATTCACCAGATTGTTCTAAGCTAGACAACGCAATATGTTGACCATCAACAATCAAGGCTGTCACTTCAGCACCATCAGCTCCTGTTGCTGTAATCACATTTTCTTGCGTACTTGAGCTATCTTCGACTGTCGCTAATGTCACATCGTGAACCGATGGAATATCATCTTTAATCGTAACATTAACATTGACACTTCCACTTACATCACCATCGTTATCGATCGCATATACTGGAATATCAATGGTTAATTGATCTTCACCTTGAGTTGGATGATCTATTGTGCCATGCAATTGGAAGATATAACGTCCAGTTGGTAGTAAGTAATAACTAAATACAACATTACCGTTAGCGATACCTTGGTAAGTACCTTCACTTGATTGCGATAAAATTATTTTATTACCATGCGAAGTTATATCGTTTTGTTGATTAAACGAGTCAACGTCCACTTTGTAATTAGTGACATAATCACTACCTGAATTAACAACAATATCGCCAATAGCTGATTCACCATCACCTGATGGAGTCGAACCTGAGGCTAAATCACTTTCCTCAACCGTTAATGCAGGTGCAGCAATAATTACTGGACTAGCGCCATCTTCAATAGTTATTTGAGCATTAACATCATTAGTAAGAGGATCACCATCAGTATCATTAACTTGTACTGGTACATCGATAACGATCTTATCGCCATCAACATTTACCCATCCACCATTATTACTACCATTATGGTCAAGTGGAGAGTGTTGGGTAATCGAGACTTTAATATCAACATCATGTCCGTTTGCAGCTTGTGTCGCGGTCACGGCGACTGTAACAACAACGTTTCCGTCAGCAGCACCCGTTAATACACCTGTATTATGATCATAATTAAAACTGATCTTTTCGCCATTAGAGGTTAATTCTGATTGTAATTCATCAATCAATGCCGTGAGTTTAGTATTATCAATAGTCGCAGTGCTTGGATTAAGGCGGTCGACTCCTGCTTTAACTGCAATATCAACATCACCTGAAACCGGATACCCTTGTTGACCTGCCTCTGGCGTTAAATCACCTTCAGTAATAGTAATTGAACCAGTTTCACCGCCTGTAGCATTTTCACCATCATGAATATTAATCGTGATCTGACCCGGCTTGCTGTTATCACCGTCATAGTCTTGAGCAACTACATCTAGCTTAATAATTTCATTATCAGCATTCGTGTCATCGACCTGATCAATCGGTTGTTTTTGTTCAACAACATAATGACCATTAACATCAATCTTTATTTCCATCACGACTTGAGATGGATTGTCTTTTAATACAATGGTAATAGTAGAGCCATCAGTACTTAATGAGTACGTCGTTTCATGACCATTACTGGTTAAACCATCCAACGATGATTGAACGCCTTCAAAGTACACTTTTGCGACTTGGTCACTACCCGTATCAATATCAATCGTGCCAGATGCAGTTGCCTGACCTGATGTACCTTCATCTAAGGTTGCTGATGTATCATGGCCAAACTCTGGATTAGCGCCATCTTTAATCGTCACAACCACATCAACGGGTTGTTGCAATGCATCACCATCAGTATCTTGCATTTGAACAGGTACATTAATGGTAAGATCACCGCCATTAACATCAACATAAGTACCGTCGGCACTCAAATGATCTAGCGGTAATTGCTGAGTAATCGACATCTCGACGCTGACATCACCATTTGTTTGTGCTGTCGGCGTCAAGGTGATGGTAACGGCTTCATCCGCCCCGCTGGCTGTGATACCGGTGATCGTGATAACACCATGAGCATCAATATTAATGCTAAAGGTTAATGCGTCTCCGCCAGAAGTAAGACCATTTAATTCGGTCAATAATGCCGTTTTAACGTTGTCAGTGATCGTTAATGACGTTGCGACTAACGCATCATCTGTTGCATCAACGGTAAAGTGTCCTGTACCAACAACAGGATAGCCTTGCTCACCTGCTTGAGGGATTAAATCACCTTCAGTAATGGTAATATTGGCTTGAACGCCTTCACCTGTAGGATTTAAACCATCCTTTATATGGATCTCTAATTGACCCGTATTACTGCTATCACCATCATCATCCGTGGCCACCACACCAAGCTCAATATTAACGCTATCACCTGCTGCATTATCTTGTTCAATCGGTTGATGTTGTTCAACAATATAACTGCCATCATTACCAATTGTGATCGTTAGAACCGCTTCACCATCATTTGTGCCACCGTCAATCACGACCTTAATCTCATTACCATCAACGCTATAACGGGTCGCTTGATTATTTGAGACAATGCCATCAAGTGATGGCTGAGACTGAGCAAAATCAATATGCGCAATGTCATCAGAGCCCACATCTAATGGGATCTTACCGCTGGCTGTTACCCCTGTTTCGGTTTCAACAATGGTGGTACCTTTATCAGTACCAAATTCAGGATTAGCGCCATCTTTAATCGTCACAACCACATCAACGGGTTGTTGCAATGCATCACCATCAGTATCTTGCATTTGAACAGGTACATTAATGGTAAGATCACCGCCATTAACATCAACATAAGTACCGTCGGCACTCAAATGATCTAGCGGTAATTGCTGAGTAATCGACATCTCGACGCTGACATCACCATTTGTTTGTGCTGTCGGCGTCAAGGTGATGGTAACGGCTTCATCCGCCCCGCTGGCTGTGATACCGGTGATCGTGATAACACCATGAGCATCAATATTAATGCTAAAGGTTAATGCGTCTCCGCCAGAAGTAAGACCATTTAATTCGGTCAATAATGCCGTTTTAACGCTGTCAGTGATCGTTAATGACGTTGCGACTAACGCATCATCTGTTGCATCAACGGTAAAGTGTCCTGTACCAACAACAGGATAGCCTTGCTCACCTGCTTGAGGGATTAAATCACCTTCAGTAATGGTAATATTGGCTTGAACGCCTTCACCTGTAGGATTTAAGCCATCCTTTATATGGATCTCTAATTGACCCGTATTACTGCTATCACCATCATCATCTGTGGCCACCACACCAAGCTCAATATTAACGCTATCACCTGCTGCATTATCTTGTTCAATCGGTTGATGTTGTTCAACAA
>NZ_FYAJ01000049.1:0-801 GCF_900185625.1 Photobacterium andalusiense | reverse complement strand
TCAAAACATACACATTCAAGTGTCTGTGTTTGCTTTCACTTTTTAAAGTGAAGACAAATAAATGAGTCCGGCGAAAAACCAATGTTTAATATTTTCTTGATCGGATTATTAAACGCAAACCTTGGTTGTTTGAACATACAAGACCTCTTGGGGTTGTATGGTTAAGTGACTAAGCGTACACGGTGGATGCCTTGGCAGTCAGAGGCGATGAAGGACGTATTAACTTGCGATAAGCCCAGATTAGGCAGTAAAAGCCACTTGAGTCTGGGATTTCCGAATGGGGAAACCCACTAGCATAAGCTAGTATCATTAACTGAATACATAGGTTAATGAAGCGAACCGGGGGAACTGAAACATCTAAGTACCCCGAGGAAGAGAAATCAACCGAGATTCCGGTAGTAGCGGCGAGCGAAACCGGATTAGCCCTTAAGTTAGTTCAGCGTTAGGTGAAGGTTCTGGAAAGTGCCGCGATACAGGGTGATAGCCCCGTAACCAACAACGCTTTATTAGTGAAATCGAGTAGGACGGGACACGTGATATCCTGTTTGAACATGGGGGGACCATCCTCCAAGGCTAAATACTCCTGACTGACCGATAGTGAACCAGTACCGTGAGGGAAAGGCGAAAAGAACCCCTGTGAGGGGAGTGAAATAGAACCTGAAACCGTGTACGTACAAGCAGTAGGAGCCCACTTGTTGGGTGACTGCGTACCTTTTGTATAATGGGTCAGCGACTTAATTTTAGTAGCAAGGTTAACCGTTTAGGGGAGCCGTAGGGAAACCGAGTCTTAACTGGGCGAAT
>NZ_FYAJ01000018.1:0-15558 GCF_900185625.1 Photobacterium andalusiense | reverse complement strand
TTGCTTAACAGACCGCCTGCATGCGCTTTACGCCCAGTAATTCCGATTAACGCTCGCACCCTCCGTATTACCGCGGCTGCTGGCACGGAGTTAGCCGGTGCTTCTTCTGTTGCTAACGTCAAACGCTGAAGCTATTAACTTCAACGCCTTCCTCACAACTGAAAGTACTTTACAACCCGAAGGCCTTCTTCATACACGCGGCATGGCTGCATCAGGGTTTCCCCCATTGTGCAATATTCCCCACTGCTGCCTCCCGTAGGAGTCTGGACCGTGTCTCAGTTCCAGTGTGGCTGATCATCCTCTCAGACCAGCTAGGGATCGTTGCCTTGGTGAGCCATTACCCCACCAACTAGCTAATCCCACCTGGGCTAATCCTGACGCGAGAGGCCCGAAGGTCCCCCTCTTTGCTCCGAAGAGATTATGCGGTATTAGCTATCGTTTCCAATAGTTATCCCCCACATCAGGGTATATTCCCAGGCATTACTCACCCGTCCGCCGCTCGTCAGCATTGATAGCAAGCTATCAATCTGTTACCGCTCGACTTGCATGTGTTAGGCCTGCCGCCAGCGTTCAATCTGAGCCATGATCAAACTCTTCAATTAAAGTTTTGTTGTTTCTTTCGAAACGGCTCAATGAATACTGACTTCAAAACTACCTTAGTAATTTTAAAGCTATTATCGTTCCAACAGAACGATAATGAATTGACTGTGCCAAATAACCGTAGTTATTTGTATTGGTCACTCAGTTCATTGATAAATCTTTCGACTTAACTATTCAACGAGTGCCCACACAGATTGCATGGTCAAATTGTTAAAGAACATCCTGATTTCGGTAACCGCTTGCGCCGTTGTCCGTGTCAGTGAGGTCGCATTATAGGGAGATTTTACCTGCTGACAAGCATATTTTTAATAAATAAAACCGTTTGCTCAAATTTAAGCCACCTTTGGCGTAACTGTTACTTTTATGCTCACAAAGGCTCTGAATATAGTTTTTAAAGCACCTCTAAAATATCAATATAATTATTATTATCTGCCCTAATTCTATAAAACACCGATTAATCATGATGAGTAATACAATCAAGCATTAATAAAGATGAGATATTGAAACAAAAGTCGGCTCTTACTAATAGCTATTTAGGTAACGCTGCAAACAAATACAATTGGAGAATAGATCTATAGTAGAAGTAGAAGTAGAAGTAGAAGTAGAAGTAGAAGTAGAAGTAGAAGTAGAAGTAGAAGTAGAAGTAGAAGTAGAAAATTATAGTTTGGAATTAATTACAATAAAATATCAAAAAAAAAGCCGAGTCCAAGGACTCGGCTTTCTTCTTATTTAATGGCTAGTGCTTATTCAGCAGCAGCTTCTTCCTTTGCAGGACGGTCTAATAACTCGATGTAAGCCATAGGAGCTTTATCACCTGTACGGAAACCGCACTTCATGATACGAGTATAACCACCAGGACGCGCTGCGAAGCGTGGACCTAGTTCATTAAATAATTTCGCAACAACTTCGTTATCACGAGTACGAGCGAATGCAAGACGACGGTTAGCAACACTGTCGGTCTTAGCTAGGGTAATCAAAGGCTCAATTACGCGACGTAGCTCTTTTGCTTTAGGCAAGGTAGTCTTAATTAATTCGTGACGTACCAGAGAGCTAGCCATGTTGCTGAACATCGCTTTACGATGACTGCTGTTGCGGTTGAGTTGACGACCACTCTTACGATGGCGCATGACCTAATCCTTCTAACTAGATATCAGTAAACTGTTAATCTTCAGCGATTGATGCAGGTGGCCAATTTTCTAGGCGCATACCTAGAGATAGACCACGAGAAGCTAATACATCTTTGATTTCTGTCAAAGACTTCTTACCAAGGTTTGGCGTTTTAAGAAGCTCAACCTCGGTACGCTGAACAAGATCACCGATGTAATGGATCGCTTCTGCTTTCAGACAGTTAGCAGAGCGAACAGTTAGTTCAAGATCGTCTACAGGACGCAGTAGGATCGGATCGAACTCCGGCTTCTCTTCTTTCTCTTCAGGAACTCGTACATCACGAAGATCTACAAATGCATCCAATTGTTCAGCAAGAATTGTTGCTGCACGACGGATAGCTTCCTCAGGATCAAGAGTACCATTAGTCTCCATATCGATTACTAGCTTGTCTAGGTCAGTACGTTGTTCTACACGTGCTGCCTCTACCGCGTAAGCGATACGGTCCACTGGGCTGTAAGTAGCATCTACTAACAAACGACCAATTGGACGCTCATCTTCTTCAGTGTGAATACGAGCTGATGCTGGTACGTAGCCGCGACCACGTTCTACCTTGATGCGCATGCTTAATTCAGCATTGTCATCAGTTAGATGGCAGATTACGTGTTCTGGGTTCGCAATCTCAACATCACCATCATGGGTGATGTCACCTGCAACAACAGGGCCTGCACCAGATTTGTTCAGAGTAAGAATAACTTCATCTTTACCCTCAACCTTAACGGCTAGACCTTTAAGGTTAAGAAGAATTTCAAGGATATCCTCCTGAACGCCTTCTTTGGTGCTGTACTCATGTAACACACCGTCGATTTCTACTTCAGTTACAGCACAACCTGGCATTGAAGATAGCAAAATACGACGAAGAGCGTTTCCTAGAGTGTGGCCAAAACCACGCTCCAACGGCTCTAGAGTTACTTTTGCGTGCGTAGAGCTAACTTGTTCGATGTCAACTAGACGCGGCTTAAGAAATTCTGTTACAGAACCCTGCATTGTGTCCTCTCTTAACTGTAGCCTTACTTAGAGTAAAGCTCGACGATCAGGTGTTCGTTGATGTCGGCAGACAAATCAGAACGTTCTGGAAGACGCTTAAACGTACCTTCCATCTTGCTGCTGTCTACTTCGACCCAAGTCGGTAGTTCACGCTGTGTAGCAACTTCAAGAGCTGCTTTAATGCGTGCTTGGTTCTTAGCTTTCTCACGAATGCTAACAACGTCGTTTGCCGCTACCTTGAAAGAAGGAACGTTTACGACTTGACCATTAACTAGAATCGCTTTGTGGCTTACCAATTGACGAGATTCAGCGCGAGTTGCACCAAAGCCCATACGGTAAACTACGTTATCTAAACGACCTTCAAGAAGCTGAAGCAGGTTTTCACCTGTGTTACCCTTAATGCGGGCAGCTGTCTTGTAGTAGTTACGGAATTGTTTTTCTAGTACGCCATATGTACGACGAACTTTCTGCTTCTCACGAAGCTGAACGCCGTAATCAGATAGACGACCGCGACGAGCACCATGTTGGCCCGGAGCGTTATCAATCTTACACTTGGTATCAATCGCACGTACACCAGACTTAAGGAATAAGTCAGTGCCTTCGCGACGGCTAAGCTTAAGCTTAGGACCCAAATATCTTGCCATTTTCTTTCTCCAATATTCCTAGAAACTAAACGTTATACGCGACGTTTCTTAGGTGGACGACAACCGTTATGAGGGATCGGAGTCGCATCAACAATGTTAGTGATACGGAAACCCGCTGCGTTTAGAGCGCGGATTGTAGACTCACGACCAGGACCAGGGCCCTTAACCATAACTTCTAGGTTCTTAACGCCATATTCTTTGGCCATTTCACCACAACGCTCAGCAGCAACCTGTGCAGCGAACGGAGTAGATTTACGAGAACCACGGAAACCTGAACCACCTGCAGTTGCCCATGAAAGAGCATTACCTTGACGGTCAGTAATGGTTACGATTGTGTTGTTGAAAGAAGCATGGATGTGCGCAACGCCATCGGCTACTTGCTTGCGTACGCGCTTACGAGCGCGAGTTGGTTGTTTTGCCATTGTACTCTACCTTATCCGACTATTTTTTGATCGGCTTGCGCGGACCCTTGCGGGTACGTGCGTTGGTTTTAGTACGCTGTCCACGAAGAGGTAGACTGCGACGGTGACGAAGACCACGGTAACAACCAAGGTCCATAAGGCGCTTGATGTTCATGGAAATTTCACGACGAAGATCACCTTCTACAGTGTACTTAGCTACACCATCACGCAGTAGATCGATCTGTTCTTCAGTTAGTTCACTGATCTTAACATCTTCAGCAATACCAGTCTCAGCTAGAATAGCTTGAGAACGAGTCTTACCGATGCCGTAAATCGCAGTTAATGCGATTACAGCGTGTTTCTGATCAGGAATGTTAATGCCTGCAATACGGGCCACTATTCACTCCTAGTACTTTACAAGAATAACCGCTGCAGAGCCCGTTCAGGATACGCAGCGGTGGTACAATTCTTTTGCACATAACAAAAGATGGTTGACTAATTTAGCCAACCTATCTTCAATTTGCAAGAAATATTTCTGCTAATTAGCCTTGGCGTTGTTTATGCTTTGGCTCACTGCAAATTACACGCACAACACCGTTGCGCTTGATAACTTTACAGTTACGGCAGATTTTCTTAACGGAAGCACGAACTTTCATTGCTAAACTCCGTAAATATGGAAAACTAAACTTAGCGGCCGTAGCCTTTTAGATTAGCTTTTTTCAATACTGACTCATATTGTTGAGACATCAAATGTGTCTGAACTTGAGCCATGAAATCCATGATAACAACAACTACGATTAGTAAGGAAGTACCGCCGAAATAAAAGCGTACGTTCCATGCAATCATCATGAACTCGGGGATCAGACAGATAAAGGTGATATACAACGCACCCGCAAGGGTTAGTCGAGTCATTACTTTATCAATGTACATTGCGGTCTGTTCACCCGGGCGAATACCAGGTATGAATGCTCCAGACTTCTTCAAGTTATCAGCTGTCTCGCGAGGGTTAAACACCAACGCGGTATAGAAGAAACAGAAGAAAATAATTGCAGCAGCGTAGAGCATTACATAAAGTGGCTGTCCTGGACTAAGGGCAAGTGAAATATCACTTAACCAGCCAAGACCTTCACTTTGTCCAAACCACTGAGCCAGTGTGCCTGGAAACAGAATAATACTCGATGCGAAAATTGCTGGGATTACACCGGCCATGTTGATTTTCAACGGCAAGTGTGTGCTCTGCGCAGCAAAGACACGACGGCCTTGTTGACGCTTGGCGTAGTTAACGACGATACGACGTTGACCACGTTCCATGAACACTACAAAGTAAATCACAGCAAAAGATATAACCGCAATTAACAGTAGAAGAAGTACGTGCAATTCACCTTGACGCGCTTGCTCTACGGTCTGTCCAATAGCTGGCGGCAAACCAGCAACGATACCAGTGAAAATAATCACAGATATACCGTTACCAATGCCACGCTCGGTAACTTGCTCACCTAACCACATTAAGAACATGGTACCAGTAACCAAACTAACCACGGCAACAAAATAGAAACTAGGACCTGGATTATGTACCAAGCCTGGAATCATACTTGGTAACCCCGTTGCAATACCAATTGCTTGGAAGGTTGCCAATACAAGCGTACCGTATCGGGTGTACTGACTAATCTTACGACGGCCAGCTTCACCTTCTTTCTTCAACTCAGCCAAGGCTGGATGAACTACTGTTAGCAGCTGGACAATAATGGACGCAGAAATATACGGCATTATGCCCAGAGCTAAAATAGAAGCACGCGAGAGTGCACCACCAGAGAACATGTTAAACATCTCAATGATGGTACCCTTTTGCTGCTCGAACAGACTGGCAAGTACAGTAGCGTCAATACCAGGAATAGGCACAAAGGATCCAGCTCGGAATATTAATATCGCACCTAATACAAAGAGAAGGCGTGACTTAAGCTCTGCTAGGCCACCTTGTCCACTACGAAAATCTTGTCCTGGTTGTTTAGCCATCTGTACCTCATCCTCGAGTTAATTATTCCTCGATTTTACCGCCAGCAGCTTCGATAGCAGCTAAAGCGCCTTTAGTAACGCGTAGGCCTTTCACTGTTACTGAACGAGCGATATCACCAGAAAGTACAACTTTCACGAACTTAATGTCCTTAGTGATAACATTCGCAGCTTTTAGTGTTTCAAGGCTTACAACATCACCTTCAACTTTCGCTAGCTCTGCTAGACGAACTTCAGCTGTTACTAGGCTCTTACGAGACGTAAAACCGAACTTTGGTAGACGCTGTTTCAAAGGCATTTGACCGCCTTCAAAACCTGGGCGAACAGAACCACCTGAACGTGATTTCTGACCTTTAACACCACGGCCACAAGTTTTACCTAGACCTGAACCGATACCACGGCCTACGCGCTTCGCAGAAGGCTTAGAACCAGCAGCCGGTGATAGAGTATTCAAACGCATACTGATTACTCCTCAACTTTAACCATGTAGTAAACTTTATTGATCATGCCGCGTACGCAAGCAGTATCTTCAAGTTCAACAGTGTGGTTGATGCGACGAAGGCCTAGGCCGCGCAAAGTAGCTTTATGCTTCGGTAAACGACCGATAGAGCTCTTTGTTTGGGTTACTTTAATAGTTTTAGCCATGTCGATTACTCCAGAATTTCTTTAACAGAAAGACCACGTTTTGCAGCGATCATTTCTGGAGAGTTCATTCCACTTAAACCAGCAATCGTTGCGCGAACAACGTTGATTGGGTTAGTAGAACCGTATGTTTTTGCTAGTACGTTACGGATACCCGCAACTTCTAGCACTGCACGCATTGCGCCACCGGCGATGATACCAGTACCTTCTGATGCAGGCTGCATGTACACTTGAGAACCAGTGTGACGGCCTTTAACAGCGTGGTGAAGAGTACCTTCGTTGATTGCGATCGTAACCATGTTACGACGTGCTTTTTCCATCGCTTTCTGGATTGCAGCAGGCACTTCACGTGCTTTACCATAACCAAAACCGATGCGACCGTTACCGTCACCAACTACTGTTAGTGCAGTAAAGCTGAAAATACGACCACCTTTAACCGTTTTTGAAACACGGTTAACAGCGATCAGTTTTTCATTCAAATCTGATTGTGTCTTTTCGTTAGCCATCTTCCGCCTACCTTAGAATTTCAGACCAGCTTCACGAGCAGCTTCTGCTAGTGTCGCGATACGGCCGTGGTATTGGAAACCAGAGCGATCAAATGCAACGTTAGAGATGCCTTTTTCAATCGCGCGCTCAGCAATAGTTTTACCTACAACTGCAGCAGCGTCTTTGTTTCCGGTACTCTTAACTTGCTCACGGATCGCTTTTTCTAAAGTAGAAGCGGCTGCGATAACCTCAGAGCCGTTCGGTGCAATTACCTGAGCGTACACGTGACGTGGAGTACGGTGTACAACTAGGCGAGTTGCGCCCAGTTCAGCAATCTTACGACGTGCTCGGGTCGCACGACGGATACGAGATGCTTTCTTATCCATAGTGTTACCTTACTTCTTCTTAGCTTCTTTAGTACGCACAACTTCGTCGGCGTAACGAACACCTTTACCTTTATAAGGTTCAGGGCTACGGTAAGCGCGAATATCAGCAGCTACCTGACCAACCAACTGCTTATCAGTACCTGTAAGTACGATTTCAGTTTGTGATGGACATTCAGCTTTGATACCTGCTGGAAGTTCGTGCTCAACTGGATGAGAGAAACCTAGAGTTAGACCTACAGCGTTGCCTTTAATAGCAGCACGGTAACCAACACCCTTAAGAGTCAGCTTCTTAGTGAAGCCTTCGGTAACACCAACAACCATGTTGTTAACTAGTGCACGAGCAGTACCTGCTTGTGCCCAAGCTTTATCGAACCCTTCACGAGGACCGAAAGTAACTTTGTTCTCTTCCAAAGTTAGAACTACTGCTGGGTTCATCATGCGAACTAGTTCGCCTTTAGAACCTTTAACAGTAATTTCCTGACCGTTAAGCTTAACTTCTACGCCGGCAGGGAAAACTACTGGTGCTTTTGCAACACGAGACATGTTCTACTCCTATTATGCTACGTAGCAGATAATCTCACCGCCAAGACCCGCTTTGCGTGCAGCGCGGTCGGTCATAAGACCCTTGGAAGTGGAAACGATAGCAATACCAAGGCCACCCATCACTGATGGTAGCGCACCTTTTTTCTTGTAGATGCGTAGACCAGGACGTGATACACGTTGGATTTGCTCAATAACTGGATTAGCTTCGAAGTACTTAAGAGTAACTTCTAGCTCTGGCTTAACTTCACCTGTTACAGTGTAGTCTGCCACGAAACCTTCTTCTTGTAATAATGCTGCAATTGCAACTTTAAGCTTAGAAGATGGCATTTTAACAGCAACTTTTTTCGCTGCCTGACCGTTACGAAGACGGGTCAGCATATCCGAAATCGGATCTTGCATGCTCATAAGTTAATACTCCGTGATTCTGAATTGCTTACTGGTATTACCAGCTTGCTTTACGTAGACCCGGAATCTCGCCTTTCATGCAAGCTTCACGAACCTTGATACGGCTAAGACCGAACTTACGTAGGTAGCCGTGTGGACGTCCAGTCTGGTTACAGCGATTACGCTGACGAGACTTCGCAGAATCACGTGGTAGTGACTGAAGTTTAAGCACTGCATTCCAGCGATCTTCTTCAGACGCATTCACGTCGCTAATTAGAGCTTTTAGCGCAGCACGCTTTTCAGCGAACTTAGCTACTAGCTTGGCACGTTTAGCTTCACGTGCCTTCATTGATTCTTTAGCCATTAGTAACCCTTACTTTTACTTACGGAATGGGAAGTTAAAAGCAGACAGTAGAGCTAGAGCTTCTTCATCAGATTTAGCAGAAGTTGTGATTGTGATATCTAAACCACGTACACGATCTACTTTATCGAAATCGATTTCTGGGAAGATGATCTGCTCACGAACGCCCATGCTGTAGTTACCACGACCATCGAATGATTTCGGGTTTAAACCACGGAAATCTCGAATACGAGGTACAGCAATTGAAATTAGACGCTCGAAAAAGTCCCACATACGCTCGCCACGTAAGGTTACTTTACAGCCAATAGGGTAGCCCTCACGGATCTTAAAGCCTGCAACTGACTTGCGTGCTACTGTGATTAGCGGCTTCTGACCTGCAATTGCAGTCATGTCAGCAGCAGCGTTTTCTAGCAGCTTCTTGTCGTTGATAGCTTCGCCCACACCCATGTTAAGTGTGATCTTTTCGATCCTTGGGACTTGCATGATACTCTTGTATTCGAACTTGCCAGCAAGGTCTTTTACAACAGTCTCTTTGTAGTAATCATGCAGTTTCGCCATAGTACTACTCCAAACTTACTTGATAGTTTCGCCAGTCGATTTAAAGAAACGAACTTTTTTGTCGTCTTCAAATCGGAAGCCTACACGGTCCGCTTTACCTTGACCGTTAACGATAGCAACATTAGACGCATCGATCGCAGCTTCCTGCTCAACAATACCGCCTTGAACACCCATTGCCGGAACCGGCTTCTGGTGTTTCTTAACCATGTTAATACCTTCAACGATAACTTTACCGGTTGCTAGAACCTTAGTTACCTTACCAGTCTTGCCTTTATCTTTACCAGCAAGAATGATAACTTCGTCGTTACGACGGATTTTAGCTGCCATTATAGTCGCTCCTTAAAGTACTTCTGGCGCTAGTGATACAATCTTCATGAATTTCGTATTACGAAGTTCACGAGTCACAGGGCCAAAGATACGGGTACCGATAGGTTGCTCAGTAGTGTCGTTCAACAATACGCAAGCATTACGGTCAAAGCGAATGACAGAGCCATCTTGACGACGAACGCCTTTACGGGTGCGTACAACCACCGCTTTCAGGACATCACCTTTCTTAACTTTACCGCGTGGAATTGCTTCCTTTACAGTAATCTTGATGATGTCACCGATATGTGCATAGCGACGGTGAGAACCACCCAGAACCTTAATACACATTACGCTACGTGCGCCGGAGTTATCCGCAGCATCAAGCATACTTTGCATTTGGATCATGTTAGTGCTCCGCTAATTTAAAACATCTAGACCCAAATCGAGTCGATATGCCTTTTCTTCAAAGGCGGCGAATAATAACACCATTTTCGACCGATGGGTAGATAAAAAAATGAACGGCCCTAAGTTTTTCAGGGCCGCTTACTTAAACAGCTGAAAAGTCAGTAATTAGATACGTGCTTTTTCAACTACGCGTACCAGTGTCCAAGACTTAGTCTTTGACATTGGACGGCACTCACGAACTTCAACCATGTCGCCTAGGCCACATTCGTTGTTTTCGTCATGTGCATGAAGCTTAGTCGTGCGTGTGATGTACTTACCGTAAATCGGGTGCTTCACTTTACGCTCGATAGCAACAACAATAGACTTATCGCCTTTGTCGCTAACTACACGACCAAGCTGAGTACGGATTTGATCGCTCATTATGCGCCAGCCTTCTCAGTCAGTACAGTTTTAACACGTGCGATATCACGACGTACAGTTTTAAGATTATGAGTCTGCTGTAGTTGACCAGTCGCAGCTTGCATGCGCAAGTTAAACTGTTCACGTAGCAAATTCACAAGCTCTGCATTAAGCTCTTCAACGCTTTTAGCGCGTAGATCTAGTGCATTCATCACATCACCGCCTTAATTACGAATGTTGTCTTGATTGGTAGCTTACGTGCAGCAAGATTAAATGCTTCACGAGCTAGTGCTTCAGGAACACCACCCATTTCGTATAGAACTTTACCTGGTTGAATCTGTGCAACCCAGTACTCCACACTACCCTTACCTTTACCTTGACGAACTTCAAGAGGCTTAGATGTGATTGGTTTGTCTGGGAATACACGAATCCAGATTTGGCCCTGACGTTTTACATGACGAGTCATAGCACGACGTGCAGCTTCGATCTGACGAGCAGTTAGTCGACCACGACCAACAGCTTTAAGACCAAATTGACCAAAGCTTACATCAGTACCGTTCGCTAGACCGCGGTTACGACCTTTAAAGGCCTTGCGGAATTTAGTGCGTTTAGGTTGCAGCATCAATAAACTCCTTATTTACGGCTTTTGCGCTGCTTCTTAGGCTTGTCAGCCTTTGGCTCTTCAACCGGCATGCCGCCTAGAACTTCACCTTTGAAGATCCAAACTTTAACGCCGATAACACCGTATTGGGTGTGAGCCGAAGAAGTTGCGTAGTCAATGTCAGCACGAAGAGTGTGTAGAGGCACACGGCCTTCACGGTACCACTCAGTACGTGCAATTTCAGCACCGCCTAGACGGCCGCTTACTTCAACTTTGATACCTTTAGCGCCAAGACGCATAGCGTTTTGAACTGCACGCTTCATCGCGCGACGGAACATAACACGACGCTCTAGCTGAGACGAAATGCTGTCTGCTACTAGTTGACCATCTAGTTCTGGTTTACGTACTTCAGCGATGTTGATCTGAGCTGGAACGCCCGCGATCTTCGCAACTGCTGCACGTAGTTTCTCTACGTCTTCGCCTTTCTTACCGATTACTACGCCTGGACGAGCAGTGTGAATAGTCACACGGATGCTCTTAGCAGGACGCTCGATAACGATGCGTGATAGAGATGCTTTTGCTAGTTCCTTAGTAAGGAACTGGCGTACCTTGAAATCGCCGTCTAGGTTGTCAGCGAATTCTTGGCTGTTAGCAAACCAAGTGGTATTCCAAGGCTTACAGATGCCTAAACGAATACCATTAGGATGTACTTTCTGACCCATTGCTTTCTCTCCTAGTCTCTTAGCGGTCTGCTACAACAACAGTGATGTGGCTAGAACGCTTCAAGATGCGATCGGCACGGCCTTTAGCACGAGGCATAATACGCTTCATGGTAGGACCTTCGTCAACGAAGATTTTTGCAACATTAAGATCATCAATGTCTGCGCCTTCGTTGTGTTCTGCGTTAGCGATAGCTGACTCTAGAACTTTCTTGATTAAATCAGCAGCTTTTTTGTTGCTGAAGTTAAGAATTTCTAGAGCTTGAGCAACTGGCTTACCGCGCAGTTGATCTGCAACCAAACGAGCTTTTTGCGGCGAAATGCGAGCAAAGCGATGTTTAGCGATAGCTTCCATTACCTACTCCTTAGCGCTTTTTAGCTTTCTTATCCGCAGCATGACCGCGGTAAGTACGTGTTGGTGCAAATTCGCCTAGCTTGTGACCGATCATTTCTTCAGAAACGAAAACAGGAACGTGCTGACGACCATTATGGACAGCGATGGTCAAACCGATCATCTGAGGGATGATCATTGAGCGACGGGACCAAGTCTTAACAGGCTTTTTGTCTCCGCTTTCCAACGCTTTCTCTACCTTCTTCAGCAAGTGTAGGTCAATGAATGGACCTTTCTTGAGAGAACGTGGCATGGCGTATCCTCTTTATAATTACTTATTACGACGACGTACGATGTACTTGTCGGTGCGCTTGTTGCTACGAGTCTTATAACCCTTAGTTGGAACGCCCCAAGGTGTTACTGGATGACGACCGCCTGATGTACGACCTTCACCACCACCGTGTGGGTGATCCACTGGGTTCATTACAACACCACGTACAGTTGGACGAACACCGCGCCAGCGTGAAGCACCAGCTTTACCTAGCTCACGTAGCATGTGTTCTGCGTTACCAACTTCACCTAGAGTCGCACGACCTTCAGCAAGAACTTTACGCATTTCACCAGAACGTAGACGTAGAGTCACATAAGTGCCTGCACGTGCAATGATCTGAGCGTATGCACCAGCTGAACGAGCCAGCTGTGCACCTTTACCAGGCTTAAGTTCAACACAGTGTACTGTTGAACCTACTGGGATGTTGCGCATTGGTAAAGTGTTACCAACTTTGATAGCAGCATCTTCGCCAGACTGGATCATATCACCAGCTTGGATACCTTTAGGTGCGATAATGTAGCGGCGCTCACCGTCTGCGTACAGAACTAGAGCAATGTTTGCGCTACGGTTTGGATCGTATTCTAGACGCTCAACTTTCGCTGGGATGCCATCTTTAGTACGTTTAAAGTCAATTAGACGGTAGTGTTGTTTGTTACCACCACCGATATGACGTACTGTGATACGACCGTTATTGTTACGACCACCTGACTTAGAGTTTTTCTCTAGTAGTGGTGCGTACGGCTTACCCTTATGCAGGTCAGAGTTAACCACTTTTACTACGTGGCGACGACCTGGGGAAGTCGGCTTACATTTTACAATAGCCATTCTTCTTTGCTCCTAGCCTTACTCTGCACTACCAGCGAAGTCGATGTCTTGACCTTCTTTCAAGATAACATACGCTTTCTTCACGTCTGAACGACGGCCTTGGCGCATACCTTGACGTTTGGTCTTACCCTTAGTGATAAGAGTATTTACAGACTTAACTTCAACCTCAAACAGTTTTTCAACTGCTGCTTTGATCTCTCTCTTTGTCGCAGTAATAGCAACTTTAAACACGATAGTATTCGCGTTTTCAGCAGCCATTGATGCTTTTTCAGAGATGTGCGGAGCACGTAGAACTTTTAAAATACGCTCTTCAGTGATCATGCTAGCATCTCCTCAATTGCTTTAACTGCAGCTGCAGTCATTACAATTTTATCGAAAGCGATCAAGCTAACTGGATCGATTGCCGCTGCATCACGTACGTCTACTTTGTATAGGTTACGTGCTGCAAGGAATAGATTCTCATCTAGTTCGCCAGTTACGATTAGTGCATCAGTTAGCTCAAGCTCTTTAAGCTTAGCAACTAGTGCTTTTGTCTTTGGTGCTTCTAGAGTGAAGTTTTCAACAACGATTAAACGCTCTTGACGAACTAACTCAGAAAGAATGCTCTTCATAGCACCGCGGTACATTTTCTTGTTTACTTTTTGGCTGTGATCCTGAGGACGAGCAGCGAAAGTAACACCACCAGAACGCCATAGCGGACTGCGGATTGTACCTGCACGAGCGCGACCAGTACCCTTCTGGCGCCATGGCTTAGCGCCACCACCAGAAACGTCTGAACGAGTCTTCTGAGCACGTGTACCCTGACGAGCACCTGCTGCAAACGCAACAACTACTTGGTGTACAAGCGCTTCATTGAAATCACGCCCAAAAGTAGTTTCGGAGACAGTTAGCGCGTTAGCGCCTTTGACTACCAATTCCATTACTAACTCCTCGACGTTACGCTTTAACAGCTGGTTTAACGATCACGTTACCGCCTGTAGCACCAGGGACTGCACCTTTAATAAGAAGCAGATTGCGCTCAGCGTCAACACGTACGATCTCTAGGTTTTGAGTCGTTACACGCTCAGCACCCATATGACCAGCCATTTTCTTGCCTTTAAATACACGACCTGGAGTTTGACATTGGCCAATTGAACCCGGAGCGCGGTGAGACAAGGAGTTACCATGGGTCATATCTTGAGTACGGAAGTTCCAGCGCTTAATAGCACCTTGGAAGCCCTTACCTTTAGATGTACCAGTAACGTCTACTTTTTTAATTTCGTTAAAGATTTCAACACTTAGCTCAGCGCCAACTGCGAATTCTTCATTATTTTCTAGACGGAATTCCCAAAGACCGCGACCAGCTTCTACACCTGCTTTCGCAAAGTGACCAGCTTCTGGCTTAGATACGCGGCTAGCTTTCTTAGTTCCAGCTGTTACTTGAATAGCGTTGTAACCGTCAGTTTCTACAGATTTAACCTGAGTAACGCGGTTGTTTTCAACTTCAACAACAGTAACTGGAATAGAAATGCCATCTTCGGTAAAGATGCGGGTCATGCCCACTTTACGACCGATTAGACCAATCATTCTCTTATCTCCCCTTAACCTAGGCTGATCTGTACGTCAACGCCAGCAGCTAGATCTAGACGCATCAGAGCATCAACAGTTTTGTCTGTAGGCTCAACGATGTCGATAAGGCGCTTGTGTGTACGAATTTCGTACTGGTCACGTGCGTCCTTATTAACGTGTGGAGAAATAAGAACAGTGAAGCGCTCTTTGCGAGTAGGAAGAGGGATTGGACCCTTAACCTGTGCGCCAGTACGCTTAGCTGTTTCAACGATTTCCGCAGTAGACTGGTCGATCAAACGATGATCGAACGCCTTTAGGCGGATACGAATACGTTGGTTCTGCATTAGACAGAGCTCCAAATAAAAATTACACAAACAATATCGCCACTCACGTTCGTAAAGACGAAGGAATGTCGATTGATTTATGTGAACGTAGCATCCCTATCGGATGCATTGTCAGCCAATTTAATGACTGCGAACATAAGTCAGAGTTTTCATTATGAAACATACTTGGCAAGCCAGTAGTAAGTTTCTCCTCAACGCTTATTGGTTCACAACAGCACTTACAAGACTTCGTCTCAGGCAGTGTCGAGCATTATACAGATCACATTTTTGAAATCAAGCCTTGATCGATAAATAAACAACCTTCTAATTGTTGCTTTTTATTATCAACAACTTAAACATCATCAATTGTAATAATTTGCCAGCCCTACCCACTTAAAGCGTTATCTATATAGTTATTCATATAAAAAAAGGGAGCCTAAGCTCCCTTTTTTGTACGTAAGTACTAAATGTTATTAAGCAACGATAGTTGCAACAACACCAGCACCAACTGTACGGCCACCTTCACGGATAGCAAAACGTAGACCTTCGTCCATCGCGATAGGTGCGATTAGAGTAACAGTCATAGAGATGTTATCACCAGGCA
>NZ_FYAJ01000047.1:0-819 GCF_900185625.1 Photobacterium andalusiense | reverse complement strand
AGGTTAATGTGTCTCCGCCAGAAGTAAGACCATTTAATTCGGTCAATAATGCCGTTTTAACGTTGTCAGTGATCGTTAATGACGTTGCGACTAACGCATCATCTGTTGCATCAACGGTAAAGTGTCCTGTACCAACAACAGGGTAGCCTTGCTCACCTGCTTGAGGGATTAAATCACCTTCAGTAATGGTAATATTGGCTTGAACGCCTTCACCTGTAGGATTTAAACCATCCTTTATATGGATCTCTAATTGACCCGTATTACTGCTATCACCATCATCATCCGTGGCCACCACACCAAGCTCAATATTAACGCTATCACCTGCTGCATTATCTTGTTCAATCGGTTGATGTTGTTCAACAATATAACTGCCATCATTACCAATTGTGATCGTTAGAACCGCTTCACCATCATTTGTGCCACCGTCAATCACGACCTTAATCTCATTACCATCAACGCTATAACGGGTCGCTTGATTATTTGAGACAATGCCATCAAGTGATGGCTGAGACTGAGCAAAATCAATATGCGCAATGTCATCAGAGCCCACATCTAATGGGATCTTACCGCTGGCTGTTACCCCTGTTTCGGTTTCAACAATGGTGGTACCTTTATCAGTACCAAATTCAGGATTAGCGCCATCTTTAATCGTCACAACCACATCAACGGGTTGTTGCAATGCATCACCATCCGTATCTTGCATTTGAACAGGTACATTAATGGTAAGATCACCGCCATTAACATCAACATAAGTACCGTCGGCACTCAAATGATCTAGCGGTAATTGCTGAGTAATCGACATCTCGACGCTGACATCAC
>NZ_FYAJ01000048.1:0-819 GCF_900185625.1 Photobacterium andalusiense | reverse complement strand
AGGTTAATGTGTCTCCGCCAGAAGTAAGACCATTTAATTCGGTCAATAATGCCGTTTTAACGTTGTCAGTGATCGTTAATGACGTTGCGACTAACGCATCATCTGTTGCATCAACGGTAAAGTGTCCCGTGCCAACAACAGGGTAGCCTTGCTCACCTGCTTGAGGGATTAAATCACCTTCAGTAATGGTAATATTGGCTTGAACGCCTTCACCTGTAGGATTTAAACCATCTTTAATATGGATCTCTAATTGACCCGTATTACTGCTATCACCATCATCATCTGTGGCCACCACACCAAGCTCAATATTAACGCTATCACCTGCTGCATTATCTTGTTCAATCGGTTGATGTTGTTCAACAATATAACTGCCATCATTACCAATTGTGATCGTTAGAACCGCTTCACCATCATTTGTGCCACCGTCAATCACGACCTTAATCTCATTACCATCAACGCTATAACGGGTCGCTTGATTATTTGAGACAATGCCATCAAGTGATGGCTGAGACTGAGCAAAATCAATATGCGCAATGTCATCAGAGCCCACATCTAATGGGATCTTACCGCTGGCTGTTACCCCTGTTTCGGTTTCAACAATGGTGGTACCTTTATCAGTACCAAATTCAGGATTAGCGCCATCTTTAATCGTCACAACCACATCAACGGGTTGTTGCAATGCATCACCATCAGTATCTTGCATTTGAACAGGTACATTAATGGTAAGATCACCGCCATTAACATCAACATAAGTACCGTCGGCACTCAAATGATCTAGCGGTAATTGCTGAGTAATCGACATCTCGACGCTGACATCAC
>NZ_FYAJ01000050.1:0-753 GCF_900185625.1 Photobacterium andalusiense | reverse complement strand
CATCCTCCAAGGCTAAATACTCCTGACTGACCGATAGTGAACCAGTACCGTGAGGGAAAGGCGAAAAGAACCCCTGTGAGGGGAGTGAAATAGAACCTGAAACCGTGTACGTACAAGCAGTAGGAGCCCACTTGTTGGGTGACTGCGTACCTTTTGTATAATGGGTCAGCGACTTAATTTTAGTAGCAAGGTTAACCGTTTAGGGGAGCCGTAGGGAAACCGAGTCTTAACTGGGCGAATGAGTTGCTAGGATTAGACCCGAAACCGAGTGATCTAGCCATGGGCAGGTTGAAGGTGAGGTAACACTTACTGGAGGACCGAACCGACTAATGTTGAAAAATTAGCGGATGACTTGTGGCTAGGGGTGAAAGGCCAATCAAACTCGGAGATAGCTGGTTCTCCCCGAAAGCTATTTAGGTAGCGCCTCGGACGAATACTACTGGGGGTAGAGCACTGTTAAGGCTAGGGGGTCATCCCGACTTACCAACCCTTTGCAAACTCCGAATACCAGTAAGTAATATCCGGGAGACACACGGCGGGTGCTAACGTCCGTCGTGAAGAGGGAAACAACCCAGACCGCCAGCTAAGGTCCCAAAGTTATAGCTAAGTGGGAAACGATGTGGGAAGGCTCAGACAGCCAGGATGTTGGCTTAGAAGCAGCCATCATTTAAAGAAAGCGTAATAGCTCACTGGTCGAGTCGGCCTGCGCGGAAGATTTAACGGGGCTAAGCTATACACCGAAGCTGCGGCAAT
>NZ_FYAJ01000051.1:0-753 GCF_900185625.1 Photobacterium andalusiense | reverse complement strand
CATCCTCCAAGGCTAAATACTCCTGACTGACCGATAGTGAACCAGTACCGTGAGGGAAAGGCGAAAAGAACCCCTGTGAGGGGAGTGAAATAGAACCTGAAACCGTGTACGTACAAGCAGTAGGAGCCCACTTGTTGGGTGACTGCGTACCTTTTGTATAATGGGTCAGCGACTTAATTTTAGTAGCAAGGTTAACCGTTTAGGGGAGCCGTAGGGAAACCGAGTCTTAACTGGGCGAATTAGTTGCTAGGATTAGACCCGAAACCGAGTGATCTAGCCATGGGCAGGTTGAAGGTGAGGTAACACTTACTGGAGGACCGAACCGACTAATGTTGAAAAATTAGCGGATGACTTGTGGCTAGGGGTGAAAGGCCAATCAAACTCGGAGATAGCTGGTTCTCCCCGAAAGCTATTTAGGTAGCGCCTCGGACGAATACTACTGGGGGTAGAGCACTGTTAAGGCTAGGGGGTCATCCCGACTTACCAACCCTTTGCAAACTCCGAATACCAGTAAGTAATATCCGGGAGACACACGGCGGGTGCTAACGTCCGTCGTGAAGAGGGAAACAACCCAGACCGCCAGCTAAGGTCCCAAAGTTATAGCTAAGTGGGAAACGATGTGGGAAGGCTCAGACAGCCAGGATGTTGGCTTAGAAGCAGCCATCATTTAAAGAAAGCGTAATAGCTCACTGGTCGAGTCGGCCTGCGCGGAAGATTTAACGGGGCTAAGCTATACACCGAAGCTGCGGCAAT
>NZ_FYAJ01000053.1:0-677 GCF_900185625.1 Photobacterium andalusiense | reverse complement strand
CGCTAGAGATAGCTTAGTGCCTTCGGGAACTCTGAGACAGGTGCTGCATGGCTGTCGTCAGCTCGTGTTGTGAAATGTTGGGTTAAGTCCCGCAACGAGCGCAACCCTTATCCTTGTTTGCCAGCACATAATGGTGGGAACTCCAGGGAGACTGCCGGTGATAAACCGGAGGAAGGTGGGGACGACGTCAAGTCATCATGGCCCTTACGAGTAGGGCTACACACGTGCTACAATGGCGTATACAGAGGGCTGCAAACTAGCGATAGTAAGCGAATCCCACAAAGTACGTCGTAGTCCGGATTGGAGTCTGCAACTCGACTCCATGAAGTCGGAATCGCTAGTAATCGTGAATCAGAATGTCACGGTGAATACGTTCCCGGGCCTTGTACACACCGCCCGTCACACCATGGGAGTGGGCTGCACCAGAAGTAGATAGCTTAACCTTCGGGAGGGCGTTTACCACGGTGTGGTTCATGACTGGGGTGAAGTCGTAACAAGGTAGCCCTAGGGGAACCTGGGGCTGGATCACCTCCTTACCTAAAGACTTATACTGTTTTATGCAGTGTCCACACAGATTGCTTGGTAAAATTAGTTTTAGAAAAATAGCGAAAGTGCTAATTAATGCTCACGCATTGATTAACGCTTTTGCGTTATGCTCTTTAACAATCTGGAAAGCT
>NZ_FYAJ01000055.1:0-658 GCF_900185625.1 Photobacterium andalusiense | reverse complement strand
CCCGTCCGCCGCTCGTCAGCATTGATAGCAAGCTATCAATCTGTTACCGCTCGACTTGCATGTGTTAGGCCTGCCGCCAGCGTTCAATCTGAGCCATGATCAAACTCTTCAATTAAAGTTTTGTTGTTTCTTTCGAAACGGCTCAATGAATACTGACTTCAAAACTACCTTAGTAATTTTAAAGCTATTACCATTCCAACAGAATGGTAATGAATTGACTGTGCCAAATAACCGTAGTTATTTGTATTGGTCACTCAGTTCATTGATAAATCTTTCGACTTAACTATTCAACGAGTGCCCACACAGATTGCATGGTCAAATTGTTAAAGAACGTTGACTTTCAATGCCTTAGCGCTTTACGCTTCAGCAAGTCAGGTGGCGTATAATACGCTTTTCTGATATTCAGTCAAGACAAAATTTTCATCTTTTTTATCAATTGATTAAAAAGTAAAAACTCTCTATTGACGTCGCTCACATTTCAATCAGTGAGAGCGAAATAAAAGCCCGTTCATTGAACGGGCTCTCATAATTTGAAGCCTGGCGATGTCCTACTCTCACATGGGGAGACCCCACACTACCATCGGCGCTATTACGTTTCACTACTGAGTTCGGCATGGGATCAGGTGGGTCCATAACGCTATGGTCGCCAAGCAAATTC
>NZ_FYAJ01000057.1:0-618 GCF_900185625.1 Photobacterium andalusiense | reverse complement strand
GTAACATCGTTACTCTAGCAGCAGTTATCGCATGTATCGGTTCACTACTTGGCTGGCAGTTCACTAACGCACAGGTTTCTAAAGCGGCAGCAGATGAAGGTCTATTCCCTAAAATCTTTGCTAAAACAAACAAAGCAGGCGCACCGATTGCAGGTATGTTAATCATGCTAGCTGCTGAGATTTTACTAGCGGTAATGACGATTTCTCCTAACCTAATCAGTCAGTTCAACGCGTTATTGAACCTTGCAGTATTCATTAACATGGTGCCTTACATCCTATCGATGACTGGCCTTGAAGTATTACTTCGCAAGAACATGGTATCTCCAAAGCAATACCGCTTAGGTGCGACAGTGGGTACATTAGCCGTTCTTTACAGTATCTATGGTGTGTATGCTTGTGGTGCTACCGCAGTATTCGGCGGTACTATCCTGATGTTACTTGGCTACATCTTCTATGGTTTCATCGCAGCTCGTGATACTAAACCAGAAGTGAAAGCAAACTAATTTAAAGATTTAATAAATTCGATAATAAAGAAATTTATTAATAATAAGCTAGAACAGAAATGGGAATAAATAATAAATACGCTAACCATTAATAATCTTATTAATAACCAGCCTT
>NZ_FYAJ01000056.1:0-619 GCF_900185625.1 Photobacterium andalusiense | reverse complement strand
ACTTTTAAATAATGGTGCGCGCGGGAGGATTCGAACCTCCGACCGCCTGGTTCGTAGCCAGGTACTCTATCCAGCTGAGCTACGCGCGCACTAAATCGGTGTAACAATAACAAGCATTGAGGCTTATTACTTTTAAATAATGGTGCGCGCGGGAGGATTCGAACCTCCGACCGCCTGGTTCGTAGCCAGGTACTCTATCCAGCTGAGCTACGCGCGCACTAAATCGGTGTAACAGTAACAAGCATTGAGGCTTATCACTTTTAAATAATGGTGCGCGCGGGAGGATTCGAACCTCCGACCGCCTGGTTCGTAGCCAGGTACTCTATCCAGCTGAGCTACGCGCGCACTAAATCGGTGTAACAATAACAAGCATTGAGGCTTATTACTTTTAAATAATGGTGCGCGCGGGAGGATTCGAACCTCCGACCGCCTGGTTCGTAGCCAGGTACTCTATCCAGCTGAGCTACGCGCGCACTAAATCGGTGTAACAGTAACAAGCATTGAGGCTTATTACTTTTAAATAATGGTGCGCGCGGGAGGATTCGAACCTCCGACCGCCTGGTTCGTAGCCAGGTACTCTATCCAGCTGAGCTACGCGCGCACTGTGTTTCTTTTAAGA
>NZ_FYAJ01000060.1:0-609 GCF_900185625.1 Photobacterium andalusiense | reverse complement strand
GAGCTGCCATTGTTGTTTGATAACTATTGGGCGCATCACCAAAATCATGATCGCCGATATATATACGATGATCTTCAACCTCACCGTTGATTGCCCCACCGAGTGCTCGTTCATCTTCTGCTGTTGCTGTACCTGAATGGGTTAAGGTATCGGTGGTTAAGCGGAATCGACTTAATGTATACCCTGTTGCAATACCAGGGAAACTCGACCATGTAACGGCAATATCACTGCTTGTTGTGCCAGTTGGAACAGTAATACTTGCCATTTCATCAGCATCAAAGCGCCCATTACGATCAAAATCAATCCAACCGTATAAAGTAGCATCGCTGCCGGTATTATTGGTGACATTAACCGTGGCTGTATAACTGCTCGGTACTGGGCTGTTATCTATCGCTGGCAGAATAACACCATCTTCATCATTACTGTCGGTAGTATCATCACCATCAGCCATAGTAGCCGCAGAGCTGGTATTGGCATCGCCTTCAGCATCTGGTACGGCAGATCCCATGAATAAGTTACTATTTAAACCATGATACGGGCCATTATCACTGAGGGTACTACGGTAATCGCCTGCACCAGAAGCGGTACCACTGGCACCGTCTTCTGCAT
>NZ_FYAJ01000067.1:0-512 GCF_900185625.1 Photobacterium andalusiense | reverse complement strand
ATTGCCGCAGCTTCGGTGTATAGCTTAGCCCCGTTAAATCTTCCGCGCAGGCCGACTCGACCAGTGAGCTATTACGCTTTCTTTAAATGATGGCTGCTTCTAAGCCAACATCCTGGCTGTCTGAGCCTTCCCACATCGTTTCCCACTTAGCTATAACTTTGGGACCTTAGCTGGCGGTCTGGGTTGTTTCCCTCTTCACGACGGACGTTAGCACCCGCCGTGTGTCTCCCGGATATTACTTACTGGTATTCGGAGTTTGCAAAGGGTTGGTAAGTCGGGATGACCCCCTAGCCTTAACAGTGCTCTACCCCCAGTAGTATTCGTCCGAGGCGCTACCTAAATAGCTTTCGGGGAGAACCAGCTATCTCCGAGTTTGATTGGCCTTTCACCCCTAGCCACAAGTCATCCGCTAATTTTTCAACATTAGTCGGTTCGGTCCTCCAGTAAGTGTTACCTCACCTTCAACCTGCCCATGGCTAGATCACTCGGTTTCGGGTCTAATCCTAGCAACT
>NZ_FYAJ01000062.1:0-583 GCF_900185625.1 Photobacterium andalusiense | reverse complement strand
GTGATGTCAGCGTCGAGATGTCGATTACTCAGCAATTACCGCTAGATCATTTGAGTGCCGACGGTACTTATGTTGATGTTAATGGCGGTGATCTTACCATTAATGTACCTGTTCAAATGCAAGATACTGATGGTGATGCATTGCAACAACCCGTTGATGTGGTTGTGACGATTAAAGATGGCGCTAATCCTGAATTTGGTACTGATAAAGGTACCACCATTGTTGAAACCGAAACAGGGGTAACAGCCAGCGGTAAGATCCCATTAGATGTGGGCTCTGATGACATTGCGCATATTGATTTTGCTCAGTCTCAGCCATCACTTGATGGCATTGTCTCAAATAATCAAGCGACCCGTTATAGCGTTGATGGTAATGAGATTAAGGTCGTGATTGACGGTGGCACAAATGATGGTGAAGCGGTTCTAACGATCACAATTGGTAATGATGGCAGTTATATTGTTGAACAACATCAACCGATTGAACAAGATAATGCAGCAGGTGATAGCGTTAATATTGAGCTTGGTGTGGTGGCCACAGATGATGATGGTGATAGCAGTAATACGGGTCAATTAGAGATCCATAT
>NZ_FYAJ01000063.1:0-557 GCF_900185625.1 Photobacterium andalusiense | reverse complement strand
AACATTCAAACTTATTGCATCTAGGTTAAATATTCCAGATGCAAAAAATCCTCACATTGCTGACGAGGCTTCGTTGTGTTGTGAAGCGGACGGGACTTGCCATTCCGAAAATCAGCGCGACCCTCGGCGTGCAAACCGATTATTCATACTTATTGCATCTAGGTTAGATATTCCAGATGCAAAAAATCCTCACATTACTGACGAGGCTTCGTTGTGTTGTGAAGCGGACGGGACTTGCCATTCCGAAAATCAGCGCGACCCTCGGTGTGACAGACCGAACATTCAAACTTATTGCATCTAGGTTAAATATTCCAGATGCAAAAAATCCTCACATTGCTGACGAGGCTTCGTTGTGTTGTGAAGCGGACGGGACTTGCCATTCCGAAAATCAGCGCGACCCTCGGTGTGACAGACCGAACATTCAAACTTTTTGCATCTAGGTTAAATATTCCAGATGCAAAAAATCCTCACATTGCTGACGAGGCTTCGTTGTGTTGTGAAGCGGACGGGACTTGCCATTCCGAAAATCAGCGCGACCCTCGGTGTGACAGACCGAA
>NZ_FYAJ01000064.1:0-552 GCF_900185625.1 Photobacterium andalusiense | reverse complement strand
TAATGAATTGACTGTGCCAAATAACCGTAGTTATTTGTATTGGTCACTCAGTTCATTGATAAATCTTTCGACTTAACTATTCAACGAGTGCCCACACAGATTGCATGGTCAAATTGTTAAAGAACGTTGACTTTCAATGCCTTAGCGCTTTACGCTTCAGCAAGTCAGGTGGCGTATAATACGCTTTTCTGATATTCAGTCAAGACAAAATTTTCATCTTTTTTATCAATTGATTAAAAAGTAAAAACTCTCTATTGACGTCGCTCACATTTCAATCAGTGAGAGCGAAATAAAAGCCCGTTCATTGAACGGGCTCTCATAATTTGAAGCCTGGCGATGTCCTACTCTCACATGGGGAGACCCCACACTACCATCGGCGCTATTACGTTTCACTACTGAGTTCGGCATGGGATCAGGTGGGTCCATAACGCTATGGTCGCCAAGCAAATTCGGTTTATTTATCGCCTTTAGGCAATAAATAACAATCTGGGAAAATCTAACTAGTTGTTCTCACACTCATTCAAGCGTTTGTAGAGTCCGTCTCTTCTCTTT
>NZ_FYAJ01000065.1:0-540 GCF_900185625.1 Photobacterium andalusiense | reverse complement strand
CTAGCGAATTCTCTGGATGTCAAGAGTAGGTAAGGTTCTTCGCGTTGCATCGAATTAAACCACATGCTCCACCGCTTGTGCGGGCCCCCGTCAATTCATTTGAGTTTTAATCTTGCGACCGTACTCCCCAGGCGGTCTACTTAACGCGTTAGCTCCGAAAGCCACGGCTCAAGGCCACAACCTTCAAGTAGACATCGTTTACGGCGTGGACTACCAGGGTATCTAATCCTGTTTGCTCCCCACGCTTTCGCATCTGAGCGTCAGTCTTTGTCCAGGGGGCCGCCTTCGCCACCGGTATTCCTTCAGATCTCTACGCATTTCACCGCTACACCTGAAATTCTACCCCCCTCTACAAGACTCTAGTCTGCCAGTTCAAAATGCTGTTCCGAGGTTGAGCCCCGGGCTTTCACATCTTGCTTAACAGACCGCCTGCATGCGCTTTACGCCCAGTAATTCCGATTAACGCTCGCACCCTCCGTATTACCGCGGCTGCTGGCACGGAGTTAGCCGGTGCTTCTTCTGTTGCTAACGTCAAACGCT
>NZ_FYAJ01000066.1:0-526 GCF_900185625.1 Photobacterium andalusiense | reverse complement strand
TTCGTTGTGTTGTGAAGCGGACGGGACTTGCCATTCCGAAAATCAGCGCGACCCTCGGCGTGCAAACCGATTATTCATACTTATTGCATCTAGGTTAGATATTCCAGATGCAAAAAATCCTCACATTACTGACGAGGCTTCGTTGTGTTGTGAAGCGGACGGGACTTGCCATTCCGAAAATCAGCGCGACCCTCGGTGTGACAGACCGAACATTCAAACTTATTGCATCTAGGTTAAATATTCCAGATGCAAAAAATCCTCACATTGCTGACGAGGCTTCGTTGTGTTGTGAAGCGGACGGGACTTGCCATTCCGAAAATCAGCGCGACCCTCGGCGTGCAAACCGATTATTCATACTTATTGCATCTAGGTTAGATATTCCAGATGCAAAAAATCCTCACATTGCTGACGAGGCTTCGTTGTGTTGTGAAGCGGACGGGACTTGCCATTCCGAAAATCAGCGCGACCCTCGGTGTGACAGACCGAACATTCAAACTTTTTGCATCTAGGTTAAATATTCCAGATG